>NZ_JALVAO010000001.1 GCF_027011145.1 Thermococcus sp.
TTCTCTCCTCGGCCATAGCCGGCGCGATGGTGAGCTTCATCGTCGGAGCCGGAATAGCAGACCTCTCAATAGAACTCGTTGGCATGAAAGTTCGCTCGAAGTTCTATGACATTTTCGCATCCCTCCCGGGGAGCGGAATTGAGAAGACCCTCGGGGTCTCTATCGGTATGAGCTTACCAGCACTTCCTTACGTCATTGTACTGGCGTTTTTCCTCACCGTGAGCGGTGGGGTTGAGAGTTTACCGCTAATTCTCTTCGCAGTAACGACCCTCTGGCTCTGGAGCGTCTCCCTGGGGACGTTTCTTGGGGTGAGGATAAAGGAGCCTCTAACGGTTATGAGGCTCTCAACGATTTTAACGACGCTTCTGACGGTCTTTCCGCCAGTGTATTACCCTCTCAGCGTGGTTCCAGAACCACTGAGAAAACCCCTGCTTCTTATCCCCACAGTGAGCGCTTCAACCGTTATGAGCGGAGAACCACCGGAGCTTGCCTTTATTTCCCTGGCTTTTTGATCCGTAATTGGAGTGTTCATGCTCCTTAAATTTGAACTTAGGGAGAGATGAGGAGTCCAACGGCTATACAACAGTTCTCAATGTTCTCAATATCGTTGAGTTTCCAAAGGGTCTCAAGCTTGGCTTAACCGTGATAACCCCCGACTCTGGAAGATTACCTGCTAGCAATCAAGATTTCGCAGGCTATGGTGAAGAGGAGAACCCCAGTTCCGGCGGTTGATGCAGTGGTTGCCGCAGTAGCTATCAACAGGAGTTTAAAGCTCATGACAAAGGACAGACACTTTGGAGTGGATAAAGGAAGAGTTTGGGGGCTGAACCTCCTTGAACAATGATTTCCCTTAGTTAAGCTCTCAATTTTTTGTTCGTCTCCCGATCTCATTTACCCACTTCTCCTTTTCAGCGTAAAACTTCTTAACGCATCTTCTCTGAGCTAGATAGAGAAGCCCTAGGAAAAATACTAGAGCTATTAGCACCCCGGTGTCTGGTTTGAACAAGTATCCAACGGCGAGGGCGAGGAGAACGTTAAGAACAAAGATGCCCTCCACTCTAAGGGCTTTTATTATCCAATCGCTCAGAAAAGAAACAACAAACACCGCGATCGCCATCAGCCAAATCCACGTATCCACACTGACTGCCTTTTGAGGATACATTGTTAAAACCCACGGGAACCATGCTAGGCCAGAGCAGAAGGTCAACTTCAGCCGTTTCAGCTCGTGTAGTGACTTTTTGTGGGCAACATATCCGATAGAGTAGGAGTGCACGCCCGATAGATGGAAAAGCACCATCGCCAGAATAGCGCTTATCCCCCAGCCAACGGCCATATCCCCTGTAAAGTGCTCCCCGGAGCCGAGGAAATAGAAGAGAAGGCCCGAGATGATGTCGTAGCTCATTACCACAAAGAAACCGGCGATTGAAACTGCAGATGCTATGACAAACAACTTTAGCTCAACCCCCCTCCTTTTGAGGATGAACAAAATAACTGCAATGCCACCGACAATAACGAGGAAAACCATCGCAAGGAGGGAAACGTTTTCCAGGTACTCTCTGATTATAGCCCCCAAGCGAGGCCTTCCGTCGATGAAAATTTTCACCGCTACCTTCTCACTACTACCGTTTTCTTGGAGCAGGGTGAAAGTAAAGACGTTCTCTTTTCCAAGGAACATCCAGTTAAGACCCGGTGAAAAAGGCCCCTCGTAATCGTCAGTTATCCTTGAAAGCGCGTACCAGAGTGGAAGCTTTATCCTCGCAGGTGGTTTGAACCAGAGTGGCTTTTCACCCCACCACGCCATTCGCTCTCTGCCATTGTATTCCACGTAGAGTAGCGCCTCTCCCGGCTTCAGCTCAACGCCGTCGACTGAGCTGATGTAAACAGTGAGCTTTCTATTTTCGCCTGCGTTCAGGGTGCAAAATACATCTTTCACCGTTGCGTTGATTCTATGAGGACAGTCTACTGTTGCACCGCTTGCGATTGGAGCCAATAATATGAGTATAAAAAAGACCGAGAGGAGTCTTTTCATAGGCCTTCCCCCAAGTCTCGCTTCGTAGCTCTCTCAATCGCTCGTTTGATTTCAATATATCGGGTTCCCCCCTCCGAGAAGCCCTCTGGAATACCTTCAACTCTGGAAACCCTAACCAGGATATAGAGGGGAAACAGAATGGCTATACCGGCGAAATAAACCGCAAATATTGAGTCCGCTCTAACGGACTTAAGGATGTAAAATACCCATCCGACGGAAAGGGGAAGGGCAATTAACCTTAGGAGCCTGTTCAGGAGCTCATACCTGCTCATGAACAGAGCCACATAAAAGGCTAAAAAGCCGAGCCAAGTAGCATGTTTATAAGTTATGAGCGATATGGGCACAATCTCAACTCCAGTTAAAGCGGGTTTTTTGAGAGTGTGGCCTCGTCCGACCTTCTCAAGGATGTTGGCCTCTTCCCTAAACATGAGAAGGAGGAACGTGGCAATCAGCGAGGGAACGAGGATAGAAAAGTCCCCCTCCATGTTCTCAGGGCTTCCGAGGAAGTAAAGTATGACAAGTGAGGAATAAAGAGAAATCACAAGAATGGCGTACAATGTGAGCCCATAGAGCCATCTGTTTGGGCCTTTTGGCGTTTCTCTTTTTTCGGGTTTAGTCTTGGGAGCCTTTCCAGTTGCTAGTCTTGCAATTTCAAGCAGGTCTTTGTAAAAAGCAACGATGATAGCGATAAAGATAAGCGGAAGAACGGGTTTTATTGAGTGCCATATTGTTGAAAGGACGTCCCCATCTATGAACACCCGGACAGTTATCCTTTCACTCCCTGCTCCGTCCTTAACGAGGAAGGTTAGGGTATGCCACTTGTCGTAGAAGACCCACTTTTCACAGCAGTAGCTCGAGCTCCTATACACAAAGGAAATCGCTTCTCCAGAAGGAATTTCAACAGCAAAGGAGCCATTTCCAGTGTAAAAGCCGTTGCTGTTGGGATACAGAATCTTTCCGCTTTGGTAGAATACGGGAAAGGAGTCGCCGACTCTATATCCATCAATTGAGAGGAGTTTAATCGAAACGTTCTCCTCTCCATAAACGGTGCAGGTTATAGTGTCCTCTACGTGAACTTTCTCCGTGCACTCTATTTTGGCCCCAGAAACTGGACTGAGAGTCATCAAAAGTAATAGAACTAAAATTAAAGAGCCCTTCCTCATACACTCCCCTCCCTCTCCATATCCCTTATCACCCTCTCGAACCTTTCGAGGAGTTCCCTCACTTCAGGACTTCTCTGGGCTACGGGCAGTTGTTCAATCGTTGGAGCGCTCTCGACCTTCAAAACGACGTAATGGGGGTGGAAAAATGCCAGGGCCAAAAACGCGATGGCAAAAACTATGTCAGCGTTCGCGATGAGGACAAGGGTAAGGGCCACAACCAGGGAAACCGGAAGGGCAAGCTTCCTCATCGTTCTGTTGAGCTCGGGTTCCTGGTTGGGGAGGAAGAGAGCTAAGAAAAGAAGCAAACCAAAAACCGTGGGCCATCCACCAAAAGGAACCATCGCCAAAGGTGTCCATTCAAGGCCGGTAATTGGCGCTTCCCTGATTACGTAGGGATACCCGCTTTTTTCCGCTTCCCTGACGAAGATTAGCCATTCAAGGGTTAAACCTGCCAGCACGGTTGTCGGAAGGTACAGCCTGAAATCGCCCAAGATTTTTTCGGGGGTGGCCAGTAGGTAGAAAATCCATGGCGCTACAAGCATTCCTAAATACAGAAAGAGAAAGGCCGAACTTATGAATGAAGACCTCGACGGTTCGGGTGGTTTCAGCTTGTCCTTTTCCCTTTGGGTTTCATCCATGTTCTCTGCCCTTTCAGTTCTCAGAAGTTCTACCAGCTTTGAGAGAAAGAGTATTGCCAGGACAATACCAAGGGCTAGTCCAATCTCACGGATAAAATGTAGGACATCCTTGTCTTCCCAGGGGTAGTGAAGTCTGCCCGAGATGTAAACGTTGACGCTCTTTTCCTCAACCTTCCCGTTTCTGTGGATTATAGCAAACGTCAGGGTGTTTTTCTTGTTATAGAAGACCCAGTAATGCTCCTGCCCCAGCCACGCTTTATCTGCGACAACTTCCATAGCGTTCTTTAGACCAACTGAGAAGTTAAAGGGAACCCTGAAATAATGCCTCCGAGCGTTCCCGGTTATCGTTTCATTCCGGTCTGTGGGGTATCCTGTTACCCAGACGTCTGAATCAACCTGAACCCCGTCAAAGGACTTCAGATAGACTTTAACGCTCTCATTACTCTCTCCAAGAAGTGTGCACCTTAAGGTGAGGTTTGGAGCGCTGACGTGGTCGTCGCAGGAAAGACTAACCCCCGCAACAGAAGGAATGAAGAGGAGAACCACAAGGATTACCCCAATCCCCTTTCTCATTTTAATCCTTGTGTAGTCCTTTCATAAAACTTTTTAAAGTTATCTCAAAAACTCGAAGTCATGAGAAAAGAAACGGCCTTTGGAATCATCATTTTGATGGTGCTCCTATCAGTCTCACGGACAGCTAGCGCTGGGGATATTTCTCACAATCGAACTCTCTCACTTAACTGCGGTCATTTCACAGTAAAAGGGACATGGACATCATATTCGGGTCCTGATGTGATTGTGGAAGGTAGGTGTGCCGTAACTTTCGTTAATCCCACTAACACCACCATTAAATACTCTTTCACTTACTGGAAAAAGCTGAACGTCATTCCTAGGGGTGTGGATTTTGGTTATCAATTCCTCAAACTGCCGGAGAGGTGGATAAAGCCCGGCGAAGTTGTTGTGTACAACCTCTCCATGAAGGGCGAAGTTAAGGGGATAACCGATGTTCTCAAACTGATTGAGGAGGGCAAAATCTCGATAGTTGGCACGGGAGAATTTTGGATGGAAACGAGAGAAAAGACGTCAAAGCACATTCCTTTCAGTGTTGATGTCGTTATACCAGTTAAATTCGAATGGTACAGCGTTTTACTCGCGGTTTCAGCCATTGTTATGCCTGTTGTATGGTTTATTTTTGCCCTCTTAATGGGGATTGTGAATAGGAAAGACGAGGCAAAAGCCTTTGGGTGGGCCATTCTTGCATCGTTAGGAGTTGTTGTGGTGCCATTTTTCGGAATTCTGACAACTCTCAACTTGAAAGCCCAGCTCTTCACTCTCCTCTCCATCGAACTGGCATGGCTGGCGATGTGGTTATCCCTAGTAAACAGAACAACACCCGAGAAGCCGGAGAAAGTTACAGAACTCCTGGGCAATGCTGTCCTAGTTTTTCTCGGACTTTCAGTTTTTACGGCAGTTCTTGGAGGCTACACCGAGGGTAGTTCAGCCCTTACGGGTGGGATAATCTTCCTTGTAGTTCTTCTGGTTGGTATTATGAAGGACAGTCTGGGCGAAAAGGAAAAACGGGGTAAAGTACCGAGGATAGAGCCGTTTCCCTTCGGCCTTGCCCTCTTGTTCCTTTCATACCCCAGTTTGGCTGATTTACTTCTCGGGGGATGGCGGGAAGGATTCGTAATAATGTCCTTTGCAACACTCCTCTTACTTGCCTTGGGAACATGGTTCGTAAGAAAAGCGAAAAGCGGGAGGGAAGTTCAAAGCGTGTAATCCAGAACCTTCTTAGCTTCCTCGATGTGCTCGGGATAGACGTTCTTAATCTCGGGATGGAGGGCCTTAATGACCCTTCCGATGAGGACGAAGAGCGTTCCCGCTATAATCGGAAGCTCGTTTACCACATCTTCCTCAAGTGGAATGTCGCCCGGTATCTTCTTGAGGACGTACTTCCTGATGGGCTCAATCTGAACTTTCTCGTCCTCAATGACGGCCCTGAAGAGGTTGAGGCTGTTCTTGAAGCCCTTGGTAATCGGAATGTGGCGCATCTTTATCGTGCTTGAGCGCTCAGCCTTCGCATTCTCATAGGCAACCTCGAAGAGGTCTGCCAGCTTCTTCTCAACTATGTCCATCATCTCCTCGGCACGGGGCTTTATGACAGCAAGCTCACAGGTCCTCTCCAGAATCTTCTGGAGCTGTGGGTATGGTATTATCATCTCGGCCATGTCCATCACCTCCGCGTTTTTGCCGGGAAATTTTAGTAACTCAGAGTATATAAAACTTTCGAACCCTTTTTAAAGGCACTCCCCAATTGACGGGCATGCTCGGGGTAATCATGGCGTTTCCAGAGAAAAGGTGGGAGAACTACACGATTCCCGTAAATGATAAGCCAGTGGTAAAGCTCACCGAAAAGAGGCTTTTGATGGGCAAGAGGATAGAAAGAGCAATAACAATCGTAAGGAGGGATAAGCTGAAAACTTACTCGCTCCACGTCTCGAACCCCATTCCCGTTTCGGCGAGAAACAAAATCGAGGCCCTTCTCAAAGCCCTTCCAGATGAGCCGTTCTTTCTGGTTGAGGGAAACATGCCCCTGCTCATGCCATTTCTCGTGAACTATCTGGCCGGACTCTACTACGAGAACGAACCTGAGGCCGTAATCCCGGTCTGGCGCGACGGGAGCAGAGAAGTTTTCCACGCCGTTTACGAGCCAGAACCGCTGAGAGATGCAGTGGAATCCGCCTTTGCCGAAGGATATAAGAGCTTTTCAAGGGTTGTTGAGTTCCTCGACTACGAGGCGGTTTCAATAGAGGAGCTCGCAAAAAGAAACCCGAAGGTTACGCTCAGCTTTTTCCGCGTTAAGAGTTCCCTCGATATTGCCTTTGCAGAGAAAACCATGGCGGAGCTCAAAACTCGGGGAGAGCTCTTTTAACGGCCCTCGCTATCCCAACGGCTAGGATGGCCTTTGCCGTATCCACTGGCACGAAGGGAAGAACCCCGATGTAGAGGGCCTTTGCGAAGTTACCCCCGAGGTAGAGGCCGAGCCTCAGCCAGCCGAGTAGATAGATGACGCCAAGGGCCAGCAGAGAGCCCGCAATCCAGAGATATGGATTCTTAAACCTCTCCGCAAAGAGGCCCGCGATAAACGAGGCGAGCGGAAAGGCCAGAAGGTAGCCACCGGTGGGGCCGTAAAGGTGGGCAAAACCACCAGTAAAGCCCGCGAAGATGGGAAAACCAATCGCACCAGCTAAGAGATAAATGGCCTGAGTCAAAAACCCGAGTCTCGCACTGAGGAGAAGACCCGACAGGAGAACCATGAGGACCTGCAACGTGAAGGGAACGGGCCCTAGGGGTATTTCAATCTGGGCACTTACAGCAGTTAATGCCACGAAGAGGGCGGTTAGAGATATTTCCCTCGCGTTCATGTCGGCTAAATTGGGGCTCATCTTTAAAAGAGTTAGCGTTCCCGTAGGTGTGATGATTAGGGTGGAAAACCTCCACTTTGCCTACCGCCAGAGAGAGGTCCTTAGGGGGATAGACCTCACCCTCGGGGAAGAAATCCTCGCTCTAGTTGGCCCGAACAGGAGCGGAAAGACGACACTGGCGAAGCACCTCAACGGCCTGCTCAGGCCGGGAAAAGGCAGGGTTCTGGTCGATGGGCTCGACACGAGGGAACATACGGTAGCCGAGCTCAGCAGAAAGGTTGGCTACGTCTTTCAAAATCCCGAGCACATGTTCTTTGAGGAAACGGTCTTTAAGGAGGTTGCCTTCGGGCCAAAGAACCTTGGGCTCGATAGGGAGGAAGTTGAGGAACGCGTTAGGTGGGCCCTCAAAGCGGTAAACCTCGAAGGTTTTGAGGAAAGAACCCCCTACTCCCTCAGCGGTGGTGAGAAGCAGAGGTTGGCAATAGCCTGTGTCTTAGCTATGAGGCCAAAATATTTAATCCTCGACGAACCCACGACCGGACTCGATTTGAAGGCCGAGAGGAGCGTTGTGGAGGTCATTACGTCCCTCAGGGAAAAGGGTCACGGAATCCTCCTGATAACCCACGACATGGATTTGGTTCTGGAGCTTGCCGACCGGGTTGTTCTCCTCAACGAGGGAAGGAAGGTCTTCGATGGACCCGTTGAGGAGTTCTTCAGGCTCGACGTTGAAGGATACGGCCTGGAACGGCCGGAGCTTCTGATTCTGGCCGAGAAACTGGGGACAAGCTTCGTGAGGAGTGCCGAGGAACTTGTCGGGAGGGTCGGCGGTGATTTATCAGTTCTACGTTGAGAGGAAGTCCTTTCTGCACTCCCTCGACCCAAGGGTTAAAATAATCGCCACGTTGCTCGGGATAGCTTCCCTCATGCTGTTCAATGACCCCAAGGTTCTCGTCCCCATGTTCTTCCTCATCCTGTTCTCGGGAAGGCTCCTCGGAAGGCTTGGAATCGGCGAGCAGTTAAGGCTTCTGAAGCCCCTGGCATTTCTGGTGATTCTGACCCTTTTTCTGTGGCCCTTGATTTACAAACCAAGGCTTGTGGGCCTTCTTCTCGGAGTTTCGTTCTCGCTTCGTCTCTTGGGCTTTGGCCTGATAACGTTTCAGCTACTCATGACAACGAGACAGAGGGAACTTGTGCTCGGCTTTGTGAAGCTCGGCGTTCCCTACGAGATAGGCCTGACCCTTACCATAGCCCTCCGCTACATTCCAACGCTCTACGGCATAGCAAACACAATCATGGACGCCCAGAGGAGTCGCGGTCTTGAGCTCGATAGGGGCAATATATTGAGCAGAATAAGGAAAACCGTCCCAATCCTGATTCCGCTAATAGTTGCCTCCCTCAAAACCGCCCACGAGCTCAGCATAGCCCTTGAGAGCAGGGCCTTTGGAGCGGGCAAGAAAAGGACGTTTTACAGGGACATTGAAATGAGGGGGACGGATTATGTGGTTCTCTCCACCGTTGTTTTGGCCTTTGCCCTGCTCCTGTACCTGCGTTTTGTCCACGGGTTTGGACACATGCTCATCTACCGGCAATGAGTTTTACGAGGGAATCAACGGGAATCGAGTGGTCTCCAAGGCTTCCTATCTGCTCTGGAGGGGATTTTAGAACCGTTACGTTCAGCTTGTGGTGTCCCCGGTAGGAGCTCGTCCTGAGGACGAGGAGGGCATCGAAGAGCTCGGGGAGGAGGAACAGCCTCGCGAATTCACTGGGAAGGTCGAGCTCGTTGAGGGTTAGAGTCTCGTGGTGGAGAACCAGGGTGAGCATCATCTCATCTGTTTTCCTTCTGAGCTCAAGAATAGTTTCACGGGAAACATCTTTGAGGGCTGAAAACTGGGAAACAAGGACGAGAGAACCCTCTTCAACGTACTCAAGGGCCTGCAGGAGTTCATCACCGCTGTAAACGTTTGCCGAGAGTAGGTTTGATGGCTCGACTTCGAGGGCCTTGAGAACTCCCGGCGAAAAGGTCCTCTTCGGTCCGACGTGATAGGCTTTCCCACCGCGAAGGGCCTCGCCCAGAAGGGTGTGAACGAAAAGCGAGCCGGCTAACTCATCGGTGGAGACAAGGGCCGAGAGTGAGGCCTGACTGAACTCAAGGGGAAACCCCTCGAAGGGTTTTATCCCGCTGATTTCCTCGACTGGTTGGAAAAAGCCCGGCATCGTGAACCCTTCGCGGAAGTCCTATTTATCCTTTCCGCTCATGGATGGAACATTCCAAGGGTTGCAATTCCCATCAGTCCGAGGATTCCGGCGATGATTAGCTCAACCACAATCGCTATCAGCCACGCCAGGAACGCCCTAATCCAGTCCGTGTGGAAGACGACCTTGATGACCCACACGTAGGTTACTATGAAGGCCAGCCAGCCGAGGGAGATGCCAAACGGCCCCATCACCGAAAAGACCAGCGACACTATTCCACCAACGATTAGCCCGAGGAGTCCACCGCCGACGATTGCAACCATCGCGCCGATAACCGAGGCGTCCTTTATCCCGACAAGCTTCGCGCTGAAGGCCAGCACTAGCCCCGCTATGAATAGCGCGAAGAGAAAGCCTATCAGCGTGGCTACTCCAAACCCCGTGAGAGGCACCATCCCGGCATGCCCGTACACCGTATCACCCGACCTATTTACGGCGAGGTTGTTTAATAACTTGTCCCAAAAGGCCTATAAGGTTCAACTCCAACGGGAGCCGGTGGTTAGAATGAGCATTGAAAAGGCTCTGTGGGACTTCTTCTACAACTACTTCTGGGAGCCGATGTTCACGAGGAGTGGCTACAACGCGGTTAATACCTTCGTCTACGCACTGCTGTTTGGTTTGGGAGTCATCTATTCCTATCGCTACATCATCAAGCCACTGAAAATAAAGGTTGACGAGAGGCTCTTCTGGGCAGTAACGCCGATGGTCGTCTTTGGAGCAACGGTCAGGGCCCTCGTGGACGGTGGGGTATTGCCGGAGAACCCCCTGATTTTGACACCGGGAATCTTTTTCACGGCCTTTGCCCTGATAGTCCCAGCAATCGTTGCCGATGCAAAGCTGAAGACGTATCCTAAGATAACGATAGCTTGGGGAACCATTCTGGCACTCTGGGCGAACTACCTCTTGGTTACGCACGCGAAAAACTGGCGCCCCTACGAGCTGACCCTTATCCACACGGCTATAAGCTGGGCGGTAGTTCTGGCGTTCTATAAGTGGAAGCCCTTCGACAGGCTCTACCTGTATCCCGTGCTGGCCCACTACTTTGACATAGCCTCAACGGTGGTTGGAATCCACTTCTACCACTACCACGAGGTTCACTGGGTTGAGAGCCACCTCGTCCAGTGGTTCGGGGCCTACATCTACTACCCGTGGATAACCCTTATCCTTGTCGTCGTCTACTACGCCCTCCAGAAGCTCGTTCCCGACGAAGAGGAGAGGAAGTTCTGGTATCTGGCAATCTACGTCCTCGGCCTCGGCCCGGCGATACGCGACCCGGCCCAGATGGTCCTTCAGGTGTGAGAGTTTTGCCTTCCTCTATTTCCCTCCTCAGCGTTTTCGCTTCTTCCTCGGCCTTCCTCACGCGGAAGACCCTCGCGATTCTCTCTATGGCCTCAAACTTTCTCACCACTCCGTCGAGCCACGTGAAAACGTCACCGGGATAGACTATCAGCCCGTAAACCTTCCTGAAATGCTCCGCTATCTGGGTCGGGTGCTTCCCGCTCCTGCGGAGTTCTATAATAAGGTTCCCAACGCGCTCCATCGCGTATTCGGTGCAGTCCTCTTCACCGCACATGAAGAACTCCTGGTAGATTGTGAAGAGCCTCTCGGCCGCGTTCGGGCTCAGCTCCGGGATAACCTTGTCGAGCTCTTCCAGAATCGAGGCGAAGCTGGAGGAAAAAACGTTGGAGCTTATCCTCCCCCTCACAGCGCTTTCAAGTTCTCTCTGGAGCGTCCCGCTCAAATAGAGGTTCTCGAAGGGGAGCAGTTTGAGGGCAATCCAGCGGATTGGTTTTTCCCTCAGGTTCTTCCTTATAAACTCGGCCTCCTTCGGCAGGAGGAAGCTCATACTCACAGCTCTTCCATAGGGGGTGACCTCGACCAAAGAGCCCCTGAGCTTTACGAGCTCGAACTCCTCCAGCTTCTCAAGGACCTTCTCAGCGCTCTGGTTAGCCCCGAGGCATCTCGCCTGAACTTCCTCGATGACGTCGAGCCTGTTGAAGACGCAGGAGTGAGCTAAGACGTTGTCCTGCTCAAGCTCGTCGCTCCACTCAACGGTAACGGGCTCTATAGGAGCCGTCAAAAGCTTGAAGGCCACCTCTTCCTCCGTTCCCTCCATTTGGGCAGAGTACTTCCTGCCGGGTTCGACGATTAGGTAAACTTTGCCCTTCTCGTGGTATAGCGGTCTGCCGGCCCTTCCAAGCATCTGGTGGAATTCCCTGACGCTGAGCCACTTGTTGCCCATCGCGAGGCTCTCGAAGATGACCTGCGAAGCCGGAAAATCAACACCGGCCCCGAGTGCCGCGGTAGTGACCACCACGTCGAGCCTCTGAGCCAGAAACTCCATCTCGGTAAGCTTCCTCTGTTTGTAGGGCAAACCGGAGTGGTAGGGCTTAGCTTTGAGGCCCTTGCTCGTTAAATATGCGGAAAGCTCGTGGGTTCTCTTGCGCGAGAATGTGAAGACTATCGTCTGGCCCTTGTAGCCCTGTTTCGACTTCCTCATGGCTTCCGCCTTACAGAGGTTCGCAATGTGCCTCCACTTTTCCGATTCATTGCGGACGATGATTATGTGCCTCTCCAAATCCACGGGCCTCTCGTCGTAGAGGACAAGCTTTAGGCCGAGTTCTTTCGCAAGCTCCTCCGGGTTTCCGACGGTTGCGCTTAACCCTATGAACTGGACCTTTGGATAAAGCCTCCTCAGCCTCGCGATTAAGCCATCCAGCCTCGGCCCGCGCTCCTCATCGTCAAGGGTGTGAATCTCATCGACAACAATCGTCCCGACGTTGCCGATCTTCCTTCCAGCCCTGAGGAGATAGTCTATCCCCTCGTAGGTTCCCACTATAACCTCGGCGTCTATTCCGGTATCAACGACCACAAGCTCGTCCTTCGTCTTTATACGGCTCATTCCAACGCGAATAGCTACGCGGAGGCCAAGCTTCGAATAGCGCCGTTTAAAGTCCTCGTACTTCTGATTAGCTAAAGCCACGAGCGGAACGAGAAAGAGCATCTTTTTGCCTTCCATTGCCTTCGGAATTCCAGCCAACTCGCCGATGAGGGTCTTCCCGCTGGCGGTTGCCGAGACGACGAGAAGGTTTTCCCCCTCGAGGAGGCCGTTTTTCACGGCCAAACTCTGAACCGGGAGGAGTTCCTTAACGCCCTCCTTTTTCAGGACTTCCTTAAACTTCTCTGGCAGTGAGAGCTCATCAACCTTAATCTTCTCAACCTTCACGCGCTTTGCCTTCAGTTCGTCCCACTTCGTTACTTCGGGATGTCTCGTTGGGTCGAAACGGGGGTCAAAGGCATATAGGACCTTATCGAGGTCCCTAAACCTTTTCAGGAGCTTCTTCGCCTGCTCGAACATAGCTATGCTGTTAAACCTAAAGCGGAGCTCCCTCTTAAGCTCGTCCTCTGCACAGCGCTCGCAGATGTACTCGTTGCGGTATTTTATCCTGTTGCCGGGAGTTAGAACCGTTATCCTGCCTTCGAGGAGGCAGAGACGGCACAGCTCGGCCTTCTCAACCCTCTTGTTTTGAAGCCTCCGCCTGAAGTAGTCCTCCCAATCGTCGGCGTTGACCAAAACTATTCTCGCCTGACGGAGAAGCTTCTCTATCTCCTTGGGGTTCCTGTACTGGCTCCCCTCAAGGACCTTGAAGAGCCTGCCCTCGCGCATTATGAAGCGGTAAACTCCATCGACCTTAAGTCCCTGCATCTGAGAAAGCTTCTCGGGTTCCTTCTCGATGAAAAATGCCTCGAGCTCGTTCTTCTTCCTGCCGGGTCTTATAACGAAGAGCATCTTCACCGCCTCGGCCAGCCGTCCATTCATCACAGCTCAGAGTCGGGAGGCGTCCTCATCGGCGAGCCAGCAGTCCTTGAGCTCTTCCACGACGAGGTTGGCCTCTATCGTCAAAGCATTTACCCCAAAGGTCTTTTTCAGATTTTCCAAGAACTTCCTCAATTCCTCCATGTCCCTGAATTCGGCCTTGATGACGACGTTGTAATCCCCGGTTTTTATGTAGAGGAACTCGACGTTCTCTAGCGATGCAACTTCCTTTAGAAGGCCTCTTGTGTATGGGTCAATCTCCTTGAGCCTCATGAGGATTAAAGCCCTGACAAAGTTTTCTAGGAAAGATGGGTCTATAATCGCGGAGTAACCCTTGATTGCTCCAAGCTTTTCAAGCTTTTCGACCCTGCTCTTCACGCTGGCGGGGGATAGATTAACGAGCTTTCCCAGTTCGGTCAGGGTAACCCTGCCATTTTTTCTCAAAATCCTCAGAATTTTCCTGTCCTTTTCGTCAATTCCGGGCATATTATCACCGCAAAGGAAAGGAAAAAGTCAGCGGGTAATCTTTACCTGGTTCATCAGCTCAAGCGGTTCTGGGTGTTTCTCGAAGTACTCTCTGACGGGTTTGAGCAACTCGATGAGGTACTCAGCAACCGCGTTCTTCAAATCGAGCGGGTGGAGCTTTCCTTCGGCGAAGTCCCTCTTGAGCTCCTCGAAGGTCGTGTAGGTGACGTCCCCACCGAACTTGGCCGGACGGTGTATGGTAAATTCAGTCGGCTCCTCGCGGAAGATTATGTATTCGGCCCAGTCCAGGACGGGGTTGTATTTGACCTCCTTTGCCGGACAGAAGGCCTTCCTGAGCTTTTGCTTTATCTCCTCTGGCGAATCGTGGATGAACACAGCTGAGTAGGGCTTGCTCTTGCTCATCTTCATCTGGGTC
>NZ_JALVAO010000002.1 GCF_027011145.1 Thermococcus sp.
GAGGAGGTGGTGGTGTAAAGCTACCGGTTTAAGCTTCTCGCCCTTCCACTCGAGGGGATGGTATTTGAGCTTTTGAGCCACTTCAATCGCTATAACGTGGGCCTTCCTCTGGTCCATTCCCGCATGAGCGATGGTAACGCCTTGGTAGAAGATATCAGCGACCTGCATTGCCGGGTAAATCAGCTTGGCGAAGTCTATGGCCTCTCCCATCTGCCTGCCCATTATCGTTATCGAGCGCATCATTCTAGCTAGCGTTACGTTCTTCGAGATGTCTATTACCGTCTGCCAGTAATCACCTTTCTCCAGTATCTCGCTCGCTAAAACGAACTCGACCTTGTCAGGGTCGCCACCCATGACCTTAATGCTCTGCTTCATGCCCTCCTTGAAGTATGTTAAAGCAACCTTCTGTATAGTCTCAAGGTCACCGCCGAGCTTGTCGTTTATCCAGCTGTGCCAGTCCGCTAAGAAAATTCTGGTCTTTATGCCTGCCTTCTGGAGGTCCGCTATCTTAGCGCCTGCCATCAGTCCTGTTCCAAGGTGAATGTAACCGCTTATCTCGAATCCGATGTAGTGTTGCATTGGAATTCCTACCTCAAAGAGGTGCCTCAGGTTCTCCTCGGTGAGGAGCTCCTCGGTTGGCTTCTTCTTTATGAGTTCAATCTTTTTTTCAATATCCACTCTCAATCACCTGAGCCTGAAAGGGTAAAAGAGTTTAAGGGTTTTGCGGAAGTTTTTCTCGTTTGTTAAACTTTTGCAGAGCGATAAGATTTATAATGGCATAATCGCTAAAAAAGACGGTGATACCATGAGGAAGGTTGCACTGTTCCTGGCGGCAGTTGTTCTGCTGTCGGTTTTTGGTGTTGTTGCAAGCCCAGCAGTCAGCGCTGCTGACACCGGCAAGGTTGTTATAGCAGTAGACTTGGCCCACGGTGAAAATCCAAAGGGCCTTACAGACGTTACCTATAAGGGCAAGGTTCTGACCCAGGGAATGCTCAAGACACTGACACAGTACACCTTTGTCTACTTCGGTGATCCCAAGTATGAGAGCGACCTTGGAATCAAGAGGCTTGGTGACAAAATAACTTATGAGGCCTTGAAGAACAACAACGTCAAGATCCTCATTCTCGGCCAGCCGACGAGCCCGCTTCTCCCAGATGAAATAAAGGCTATAAAGGAGTGGCTCCAAGAGGGCGGAAAGGTTCTCTGGGTCGCAGCAGATTCCGACTACGGAAACGGTGCCAAGACCCAGCAGTTCGTTGACAGCCTTCTCGACCAGCTTAACATAACCAACCTTCGTGTTGACCTCTGTTCCGTCGAGGATCCAGTGAGTAACGCTGGTGGAAAGTCCTACCGTGTCGTTGCCTACGACGATCCATGGAAGGACACTCCGAAGAGGGACATACTCGTGCAAAACCTCAAGTACGGTGGAAAGGTCCTCGCCCACGGCCCCGGTGTTGTTGCTTGGGTTGACGGTAAGGACGGAAGCGGAAACTGGCACCAGCTTAACGAGACCAGCAAACCCAAGTATGCATACGTTATCGTCCACTCCAACTCCAGCTCAGACATAGTCGAGAACAACGCTCCCGCTGCAAACGCTTACCAGGCCGGTGAGACCGGCAAGTTCCCAATTGTTGCAGCCCAGATAGTTCCACTCGGAGACAACAAACAGCCAGATGTTATAATCGTCAGCGGTGAGACCCCAATCGGTGGTTATGAACCAATGTGGGCCAGCGAGTACTATGGAGTTAAACTCGACGGACCAACTGTCATTGCAAACATTCTCCAGTGGAGCCTCGAGATGACCAAGGGACTTCCGACTACAAGCACTTCGACTTCGACAACTTCCTCCAGCGGAAAGAGCGGAATCTGTGGTCCAGCATTCATAGTTGGTCTAGCAGTACTCCCACTCCTCCTCAGAAAGAGGAGGTAATCTCGCTCCCTCCTTTATTTATATCTTTGAACCAACACTCTTTTTAAACGAAGCTTGAAAAAAAGGTGGGGATCGCCATGAGGCGGATGCTCGGTGTGCTCTTAATACTTGTTTTGGGACTCAGCGTAGTGGCCAGCGGTTGTATCAGTGGAAGTAGCAGTGGAACAAGCACAGGAACAACTCAGGGCATCACTCTGGTTATAGTTACAAGACACGATGCCACAATTCAGTACAAAACAAAGGAACTGTTTCTAAAGAGCGAGATCGCCAAGGAGTACCACATAACCAACCTTAAGTTCATTGGCGTTCCGGAGTCACTCTGGCCGGAGTACATCAAGAAGGGTGCCGACGTTGGCTGGGGTGGAGGTCCAACTCTTTTCGATGACATGTATAAGATGGGATACCTCGCTCCAATAACAGACAAGAAAATCCTAGACCTTATAGGAACTCAGATTCCCAAGGAACTCGCTGGAATGCCGATGATTAGGGAGGAAAATGGTAAGGTCTACTGGATTGCGGCGGCTCTTTCGTCCTTCGGTTTCACAGTTAACAAGCAGGTTCTCGAAAAGCAGAAGCTTCCGTTTCCGCACAAGTGGGAGGACATAGCTACAGCAGACTGGGCTCGCGACCCGCCGATGTACGGCATAGCCGACCCAACGAGGAGCACTTCCAACACCAGGATTTACCAGATTATCCTCCAGGCCTTCGGCTGGGACAAGGGATG
Organism: Thermococcus sp.; assembly: GCF_027011145.1. Lineage (NCBI taxonomy): Archaea > Methanobacteriati > Methanobacteriota > Thermococci > Thermococcales > Thermococcaceae > Thermococcus > Thermococcus sp. Next base: position 2,655 of record NZ_JALVAO010000002.1, read on the forward strand.
GAGAATTCTGACCCTTATAGCGGCCAACTCCAAGGTTTACGAGGCGAGTGATGCCGTTAGAGACGCCGTTATAAACGGTGAGATAGCGGCTGGAAACACCATAGACTTCTACGGTTACACCGCAATGAAGCAGAACCCCAACTGTGTCTACGTCATACCAAAGGGGGAGAGTATTATTAACGGTGACCCAATAGCGCTCCTCAAGTACAGCAAGCACCCCGAGGCCGCTCAGGCCTTCATCTACTGGGTCCTCACCCAGGGACAGGCCGTTTGGATGAGCCCCGACATTAACAGGCTTCCGATTAACCCGACGATTTTCAACCAGACCATCACCCAGGAGGAGGCCAAGGTTCTCTTCAACGGAAAATACGCAGGGGAGACCTTTGCACAGGCCCGCCCGACTCTGCTTAAGGCATACAAGCTCTCCATATCAAGCAAGGGAATACCCTTCAATGATACTGAGGCTCTTAAGACTGTCAACTCCCTGCAGTACTACTTCAAGGCCACTCTTATTGATGTCAATGGTCCTCTGCACCAGGCATGGATGGAAATCGTTAACGCATACAAGAGCGGTAAAATAACCAAGGAGCAGTTCGAAAAGCTCAAAGACGAACTTACAGCACCTATAGAGTTCAAAGATCCAGAAACAGGTAAGATGGTCACCTTTACAGAAGAGTATGCAGCGAAGATAAACGATAGAATAGCCACCGATGCAGGCTTCCAGAGTCAGCTGATGCAAGAGTGGAGAAACGCGGCACAGGCAAAGTACAACAAGGTCATGGAAGACCTGAAGAAGATGGAAGGTAGCTGAACTATTTTCTTTTATTTTGACAGAATGACGTTAAGAAAGGCCTTTTTTCTTTTCAAACTTTCCAAACTCTTTTCAGAAACCTTTAAAATTAGGGCGTGAATCCTATGGTAGTTGAGAGTGTTTAAAAACTGCAGGGAGGTAACGCTAATGAGAGTCAGTAAATGGAGTGAAAGACTCTTTGGAACTCCCATACCTGACCCAGTTGTTATAGTGTCATTTCTGTTTCCGTTGCTATACCTGGTGGCGTTCCTCGTGATTCCCGTTATAGTAATGCTTGGGACGGCATTCAAGTATAATGGACATATATCGCTATACTGGTTCAAGAGCATTTTCACCTCAAGTTACTACTTCAATCCCCTTCATCCAACAGGATACATAGTTACAACCAGACCTTACGGAAACCAAGAGGTGTATTACTTCTTTGGTAAGGACTTTGGAGTTGTTCTTAATTCGATAATAGTCTCAGTAAGCGTGATGATCCTGACCACAATACTTGGAACATCTTTCGCATTCATAATGGCCCGCTATGATTTCCCGGGTAAGAATATTATGCGTATTCTTCTTTTCATCCCTCTCCTCGTTACCCCCTTCGTCAACGTCGTCGTTGTTAAGAAGATGTTCCTCCCAGATGGTATTATCAACTGGATTTTCTATCAGCACCTCCACCTATTCCCAAAACCCATATGGATTGACGGTCTCGTGGGTGTTATTATTGCCCAGACAATAACATACTATCCAATAGTATACCTCAACGCCTACGCGAGTTTCATTAACATAGACCCCAGCTTGGAAGAACAGGCGGAGAACCTCGGAAGCAGGGGCTTCCACTTATTCAGAACGGTTACATTCCCACTGGCTCTGCCCGGTATAATGGCCGGAGCCATTCTCGTGGGAATATTCAGTCTTGAGGACCTTGCCGCCCCGATAGTTTTCCAGGGTAGTAACATAGCCAAGAAACTTATGTCGTATCAGATTTATAGCTCCTTTGTTTCAGGTTTTGCCGTTGGTAACCCTCAGATGGCGGCTTTGGCGCTGATAATGCTCACCATAGCCCTTATAATGTTCTTGGCTGTTAGGTGGTACGTCGGGCTCAAGCAGTATGCCATGCTCAGCAAGGGTGGAAGATGGAAGCCAAGGGTTGCCAAGCCCAAGTGGTGGCAGGCCCTTATCATAGCCTTTGTGGCAGTTCCCCTCCTCTTGATAACCATCTTTCCTCAGATCGGTGTTGTTCTGCTGGCCTTCTCAAAGACTTGGTATGGCACTTGGCCAAGTGGTTTTACCCTTGAAAACATGAAGGCGATAATAACACAGCCAGATATAGAGCGCGTGATACTGAACAGCCTGCTATACTCAACAGTTGCTATATTCATAATAATCCTCCTTTCACTAACGGCATCTTATGCCTCAGGAAGGTTCAAGAAAGCCAAGCTCGCCCCAATACTCGACAGCCTTGCAACCATACCAATAGCGGTCCCGGGAATAGTCATTGCGATGAGCTATTTCTTCTTCTTCTCAACGGTTCCACCCTTCAAAGGAACGATCTTTGACCCCACGAACTTGCTTTACTTCTTCCCGGGAGCGGCGCTTATCCTAGCGTACTCCATCAGACGTTTGCCCTTTGCGGCACGTTCTATCTCAGCCGGACTACAGCAGGTCCACGTTTCGCTTGAAGAGGCAGCAATGAACCTTGGAGCGGGCAGATGGAAGGCCCTAACGAGCATACTCCTGCCATTAATCTCATTGAACCTTCTCGGCGGAGCAATGCTGAGCTTTGTCTACTGTATGAGCGAGACCAGCGTTGGTATCACCCTCGGTTCCATAAACTCCACGTGGTATCCTATAACGGCTAAAATGAGAGAGCTCATTATGAGCGCCGTTGGAAGTGCAAATCTTGCGGCGGCCCTCGGTGTGTTCCTCATGCTCGTGCAGATAACGGCCATAGTTATAGCCAACATAATAACCAAACAGAGGTACTCCTTCATTGGTCTTACATGAGGTGGTGATTGAAATGGTTGATGTCAGACTGGAAAACATCGTGAAGACCTTTGACGGAACGACCGCCCTTAAGGGCATAAGCCTTCACATAAAGCACAAGGAGCTCTTCACCCTGCTTGGTCCTAGCGGGTGTGGAAAGTCAACGACCCTGAGGATAATAGCGGGTCTCGATTACCCGGACAGCGGACACATCTACTTCGGCGACGAGGAAGTTACCTATCTCCCCTCCTACCAGCGCGGTGCCGTTTTAGTTTTCCAGAACTACGCCCTCTGGCCCCACATGACCGTTTTCGACAACGTCGCTTACGGACTGAAGCTCAAGAAACTTCCAAAGGAGGAGATCAAAAGAAAAGTTGAGTGGGCCCTCGAACTCGTCAAGCTGAAGGGTTTTGAGAACCGCTATCCAACCCAGCTCTCAGGTGGACAGCAACAGCGTGTGGCAATAGCCAGGGCCCTCGTCGTTGAACCAAAGGTTCTCCTCCTCGACGAACCGCTCAGCAACCTCGACGCCAAGCTCAGACTTGAGATGCGTTCGGAAATCAGGAGAATTCAGCGTGAGCTCGGGATAACCGTCATCTACGTTACCCACGACCAGGAGGAGGCCATGGCGATAAGCGACAGGATAGCGGTGATGAACGTCGGAACCGTTGAACAGGTCGGAACTCCAAAGGACATTTATGAACGGCCCAGGACGGAATTCGTCGCGAGCTTCATGGGTAAGACCAACGTTATCCCGGCCAAAGTCGTCGAGAGGAACGGCGACCGCGTTACAGTTGAATTTGAAAGCTTCCGGCTCGATGGGCTTCACTACACCGAAAAGAGCGATAACGTTGTACTCGTCATAAGGCCGGAGCGCATAAAGTTCAGGCCCGGCGAGAACACCATCTCGCTCGAGGGAACCGTTGACCTCATCGAGTACTACGGGTTCTTTACCGAGGTCGTGGGCATCTTTGGGGAGACAAGAATTATAGCGAGAGCCATAAGCGACAAGGAAATAGCAAACCTGAAACCAACCCAGCCAGTTACCTTCTACATTGATAGAGATGATATAATCGTCCTGCCCAAACAGAACCTTTAATTTCTTTCTTTTCACTCCGGTGATTGTTATGTTAGAAGTTTTTAGAGAAAAAAAGGTATATGAGGTTCTTCTTGTGACAATGTCCAACGTCACCCCCATTGGTGTTGTTAGGAGCGGTGAAAAGCTGAGATTTAAGCTCTTCCCAGGAAAAAGCTTCCGTGAGGTTCTTGAAACAGGCAAAGCCTCAATCCAGCTCACCAATGACCCCGAACTGCTCGTTAGGACGGCTCTAAACCTGCCGGTCGAAGTTGAGTTCGAAGAACAAAAGGGCTACCGGTGGATAAGAGGTCTTCCCGGGGTTTATGGGAATGTTACGTCAAAGGTCGAGCATTGGAAGGATAACCTCGGGGAGACGGAAGTTTTAGTCTGTGAGCTGATTCCCAAAGGCGAAATCAGAGCTGAATTGCCCACTAAACCCTTCAGCAGAGCCGACTGTTTGTTTGTCGAAATGGCTATTCTCTTTACTAGATACCTCGTAAAATCAAGTGAAGAATTAAGAGAAAAAATTATCGACCTATATTCTACTTATAAACATCTTGGGGGAGACTCCCCAACTGCGGACTACATTTTTTCAGTCTTGACAAAGAAGGCTCAAAAATAGACATCGATGACATTGTTCTTAAACAGGTTTTGAATGGGAAAGGTTTTAAGAGCATGTTCTCTCCTCTAAACGGTGATACCATGGCCAGACGGCTGTTGGCTCTGTTGATAGCTTTTGCAACTGCTGTTTCTTTACTTGGAGTGCACCCAGTGACAGCTCAGGGTTTCTCAACAACCTATAGCGACTACATATACCTTCCCGCCCCAGTAGTTCCAGCCTTTGCAATTCCTGGAGGAACGTTCAACTTGTATCCCAAGGAAGGCGTTCAAATTGAATCCGTAACCGCAGTTTCAGTCCTCCATGGCCCCTATGATCTTCAGATTGTCTCCAAGAACGACAAGTCAGTTACTCTCAAAACACCAGAAAACATGGCTCCCGATGACTACTTCCTTCTGATAAAAACCAACAACGGAACTCTCGTTCTCCCGAACGGTCTCAAAGTTTTCAAGGAGTGGCCAACGACCCTCAAGATAGCTTGGGTCAGTGACACACACGTTACGACAGGTGCGAAGGTGGGTTTTGTCTGCAAGCAGTACTTCCAGAGTAGCGTGTATAAACTCGAGGAACTCTGTTCAGATCCCATTCCACTTCACAGCGTTGTTGCAACCTACAGCGCCTACCAGTACTGGGCAATGAACGGAGCAACGCTTCTCATAAACACTGGTGATGAAGTTGATACCAGCGGTGATGTCACAGGATATCAAATAATGTTTAACATAACCAAGCTCGCATCAGCCTCCGGTCTTCCCGTTGTGGGAATCAAGGGCAATCACGACGACCCGCCGACTGTTTACACCCAAATCCTCGGTCCAAGGTACTTCTACGTTACCATCGGTAAGTTCATTATAATCGGCCTCGACACCGGTGGTGACCGCGGTTACCCGACTATGGACGAGATTGAGTGGATGGAAAAGGTTCTTGACGAGCACAAAGGATACATCCCAATAATCCTCTACCACCACCCGTACTTCTTCAACCCACGCTGGAACTACCTCGGTGGTGTCATAAAAGGACTTGACCCGAGCACAGACTGGGACAAGCTCAAAGAATACGTCGGCAGGTACTGGGGAGGTGATCCAGAGGTTGCAAAGCGCTTCCTTGAGGACGTCGTCAAGTACAACATACCACTTACTCTAAGCGGTCACATCCACCACGACATGTACTGGCTTTACATAGACAAGGAAGGCCACAAGCACTACTTCCTTACACTCACATCAACAGGTGCCCCTGACAAGGAACCCAATCCTCCCGCCCACAAAGGATACAGCCCAACTTGGTATGGAAGCAATCTCGTTGAAATAAGTGTGAACGGAACCGTCAAAATGCCCTTTGTTAATGTGAAAATCGAAGACGATAAAGTTAGAAGTGACTTCATGAGTGTTCCCGTTCCCCAGGAATTTATGATATTCAGACACGAGACGAGCTTTGGAACGGCTCTTAAGTTCATCAACGAGCTTAACAACAGCGTTTCTGGACCGATAGTTGTTCCGGTCCCAGCCAACGCAAAGGTTGATCCAAGCGTTACCAACGTTACCTACAAGGTGATAGCCTCCAGGGAGATAGCCGGCAAGTACTACATGCTCCTCAACGTTACAGTTCCTAAGGGAGTTTCCCAGCTTGTCATCGACACCGGCAAAGACACGGAGAAACCGGTGGTTCAGATTGCCTACCTTCAGCCAAGCCACCCAAGGCCCGACTCCCAGTTCACAGTTTACTTCACGGCCCAGGACAACCTTGGTATAAGGGATCTTTACGCCGTTCTCTATGACTCCAATGGTAACCCAGTAAAATACGGTAAGGTTGACAAATTCCCGGCAGAACCATCAAGCGGAAAACCTGGAGACACGTTCTACATTGTCGAGCTCCCTGGACTCAAGGCAGGCAAGTACAAGCTTGAAATAGTTGCTGAGGACTTCTACGGAAACAAGGCTGTGGTTACAAAAGAGCTCAACATAGCAGCTGCCAAGCCACCCGCAACTTCGAGCACTCCGACTTCGACAACTTCCTCCAGCGGAAAGAGCGGAATCTGTGGTCCAGCATTCATAGTTGGTCTAGCAGTACTCCCACTCCTCCTCAGAAAGAGGAGGTGACCTCTTTCTCTTCTTTTCTACCGCAACTTTTATAAAACCGTCCCGAAACCCTATGAGCGAGGGCCCGTAGCCTAGCAGGATAGGGCGCCGGCCTTCTAAGCCGGAGGTCGCGGGTTCGAATCCCGCCGGGCCCGCCAGAACTCTTTTGGTGATGAGAATGGAGCTCAGAGAATTCCAGGAGATGATTAAGGAAATCTACTTCCACAAGGACTCCAAGCGCGGTGTGGAAAGGACATTCCTCTGGTTCGTCGAAGAGATCGGAGAGTTGAGCGAGGCCATAAGGAAGCGCGATAGAGAAGCCATGGAGGAGGAGTTCGCCGACGTTCTGGCGTGGCTCGCGAGTTTGGCCAATTTACTGGACGTTGACCTGGAGCAAGCGGCCAAGAGGAAGTACCCCGGCGTCTGTCCCTACTGCGGGAAGAAGCCCTGTGAGTGCGAGGAGAAGTTTTGAGTTTGCTATTGTTGTTTGTAGTGATTTATAGTTCTGGCATGTTTAATGTCCCTTTCGACATTCATCTAAACGAAAAGACTTTTATACTCCCCGGTGAACTATTCTATGCAGTAATCCGGGGTGATGTGCATGGAGCTTTTGGAGTTTGCAGTGGAGAAGGCCCTCGAGCTTGGAGCTAACTACGCCGAGGCGCGCTTCGAGGAAAAAACCGGAACCCATCTGGCCATAAAGAACGGTTCTCCGGAGGGAATAAGCATCAACGCCGACAGGGGCATGGGGATAAGGGTTCTCGTCAACGGAGGAATGGGCTTCGCGAGTACGAACGTCCTCACGAAGGAGAGCATATCCGAGGCGGTGAAGAAAGCTGTAAAGCTCGCGAAGGCGGCCTCTCAGGTTAGGAACGAACCCATACGCTTTTCCGAGGAAAACTTCCACCGCGTTTCCTACAAGGTCAAGATGAAGAAGGACATCCGGGACGTTTCCCCGGAGGAAAAGCTCGAACTCCTAAGGAAAATCGAGGAAGAGGTCAAGGCAACGGGCGTAAACGTGCCAATGCGCTATCTGATGTACTCCGACGAGCTGTGGAAGAAGGAGATAGTGACGAGCGAAGGTGCCTACGTGAAGAGCAAAATCCCGAGGGTCTCGGTGGTTTACAACCTCGTGGTTTTCGAGAACGGCCAGATGGAGCAGGCCCCATTTGTCCAGAGGGCATTTTCCGGTGGCTTTGAGCTACTTGAAAGGGACGAACCCTGGAACTGGGCGGTAAAGGACGTTAAGGCCTTGAGGAAGCTCATTGCTGAGGGCAGGAAGCCCCCGGAAGGAAAGGTCGACCTCGTCATAAGCCCTGAAGTAGCGGGAATAGCGGTCCATGAGAGCGTTGGTCACCCCTACGAGGCCGACAGGATTTTTGGAAGGGAAGCCGCTCAGGCGGGAGAGAGCTTCGTGAAGCCGGACATGCTCGGAGAGAGGATTGGAAGCGAGGTAGTTACGGTAATAGACGACCCGACGATACCGAACAGCTGGGGCTTCTACCTCTACGACGACGAGGGCGTTAAAGCTCGCCCGAGGTATCTTATAAGGGACGGAATCATCACGGAGTTCCTTACCAACAGGGAATACGCCTACAAGCTCGGCCAGCACTCAAACGCCGCCGCGAGGGCAATCAACTACAACCGCGAGCCAATTGTGAGAATGGCCAACACCTACTTAGCTCCGGGCGATTACAGCTTCGAGGAGCTGATTGAAGATATCAAGCTCGGCGTCTACATGGTGTCCTTCAACGAGTGGAACATCGACGACAGGAGGTACCAGCAGAGGTACATCGGCAGGGAAGCCTACCTAATCGAGAACGGAGAAATAAAGCACCCTGTGAAGAGGCCCATCCTTGAGATAACGACGAGAGCTCTCTGGAGTAGCGTTGACGCCGTCGGTAAGGACGTTGAGTTCTATCCCGGAACCTGTGGCAAGGGCGAACCCGGGCAGGGAGTCCCGGTCTGGATGGGTGGAGCCCATGCGAGGCTTCGTGACATACCCCTGAGGTACTGAGGTGAGAAAGATGTTCGAGCTTAACGAGTTCATACTCAAAAGGGCCGAGGAGCTCGGCTTTGGTGACGTCGTTGTTCTGGGCTATGAAACGAACAGGAGGCAGGTTCGCTTTGCCAACAACGAGATAACCGTGGCAAAACACTGGCACGAGAGAAAGGTTGAGCTCTTCGTCGAGAAGGACAAAAGAATAGCCAACACAACCATAACGGAGCTGAGCAGGGAGAACATCGAGCGGGTTCTGAAGACCCTCAAGAAGAACATTGAGGGCCTTTCGCCAAAGGAGGACTACTACGGGATAGCTGAAGGTCCATTCAAATATAAGGACATCCCCGAGACCTTTGACAAGGCAATAGTAGAACTCGACGAGCCGAACGAGTACGTGGAGATTGCCATAAACACCGCCCTGAGCGAAGGGGCCAAGCGCGTTGCCGGCGTTCTCTACACCGACCACGACAGGATTTACCTCACAACCAGCAACGGTGTGGAGGCCTTTGATGAGGGGACTGGGATAGAGATAAGCGTTAGGGCCTTCGTTGGAGACCTCGAAAGCGGACACGGGACGTGCTCGGCGCGCGTTTTGAAGAAGTTTGACCCGGAACTGGCCGGAAGGAAGGCTGGTGAGATAGCCCACATGGCCAGAAACCCGGAGCAGGGGCCCGAGGGACGCTTTGACGTAATCTTCGACCCGTTAGCGTTCGCCAACCTGCTCAGTTATATGGGGTTCATGCTCTCGGCATACGCCGCGGAGGCTGGATTCTCGTTCCTTGCCGGAAAGCTCGGAGAAAAGGTCGCCAGCGAACCCGTGACCATAAAGGACGTTGGAAACCTGCCCAACGGCTATGGAACCAGAAAGTTCGACGATGAGGGCGTTCCAACGAGGGAAACCACTGTCATAGAGAACGGAACCTTCAGGACGTTTCTCCTCAACACGAGCCTGGCGAGAAAATACAAAACCGAAACAACGGCCAACGCGGGTCTAATAATGCCCCGCCCGTGGAACATCGTCCTTGAGCCCGGGGATTACTCCAAGGCCGAACTTTTCAGCGAGGTTAAGCGCGGAATCTACATCACCAACGTCTGGTACACCCGCTTCCAGAACTACGTCACCGGGGACTTCTCGACCATCCCAAGGGACGGAATCTTCCTCATCGAGAACGGCGAGTTCAAGCCAATAAGGAACATCCGCGTGAGCGACAACCTCCAGAGGATTCTGAGCAACGTCATTGCGATAGGCAACGAGCCGTTCCAGGTGCACTGGTGGGAGGTTTCAAGGCCCGTGATAACGCCCTACGTTCTGGTAAAGGACGTCGGGATAACAAGGGCCACGAAGTGATTCTCTCATTTTTATTACCCCCGTCTACGGCCATTTCCGTCGTGGCAAAGCTTTTATAGTTTAGTACCATACCCCCTTTGAGGGTAGTCCAATGCTGTTCAGTGTCGAACCAAAAACTTCAATAAAGGACGTGTTTGGGAGAAAGGCAGAGTTTCTTGAATTCGTGGAGAAGCTTGAAAATGGAAGGAGATTGTTCGTTATAACCGGCCCAAGGAGGATAGGAAAGACAACCTTTCTCTATGCAACGCTCAACGAGCTCTACCGCATGAGAAAAGTCCCGTACATCATAGTGGACGCACGAAAAGCCGCTTCGATGAACATGTACAATCCAGCGAAAGTTATCGCGAGGGACCTTGAACTCCTGAGCGGGGGCAGGTTCTCCAAGATGACCTCACGTATTGAGAGTATAAGCGTTAGGGGCTACGGGATAAGGCTCAGGTCAAAACCGAGCGAGCTAACCGAGGCACTCGAAGAGATAAACGAAAGATACGAACTCGCTGTGATTGCGTTCGACGAGGCCCAGTATCTGCGTTTTTCCAGGAGTGATTTTACCCTCCTCCTCTCATGGGTGTACGATGCCCTTCAGAACGTGGCGGTCGTGCTGACGGGCTCTCAAGTTGGCCTTCTTGAGAAGTTCCTCCGCTTTGGGGACTACGGTGCTCCACTGTACGGCAGGTATCACGTTCGGATAAAGCTTCCCCGCTTTAACCCTTCGGAGAGCCTTGAGTTCCTCGAAAGGGGTTTTGAGGAGTACGGCATGGATGTTCCATCGAAGGAACTCCTCTCTGCTGTCAAGACCCTCGACGGCGTTCCCGGATGGCTTACTCACTACGGTGCCTACAGGGTGGACGGCAGTTCCCACTGGGATGCAATAGAGGCAGTTTTGGAAGAAGCCAAAGGTTACATCGAGGCTGAGTTCAAGGAACTCGATGAGCTGAGCCCGAGGTATCGGGCCATAATGGAGATTGTGGCGACGATAACCCGGTCACAGCCAACCGCCCGGAGAAAGGACATTCTAAACGCTCTCTCCCTGAGAGAAGGCCGGAGAATAGACAACAAGGACATGCGAAGATACCTGAGAAACCTCGTGGACTACGGCTTCCTGGAGCATACTGGCTACGGGGAGTACTACATACCAGACCCAGTAGTTAAGAGGGTCTTTCAGCGCTAACCTAACTGGAGATGCTCAATTTTACCCTGAAGAAACCTAAAGAACGCTCCTATAGTGAGGAAAAACAATGCAAACAGTAGCCTCGCCTCTGAAAGCCCGAGAAAGTCCGTTGCAAAGCCGTAGATTGTGTAAAAGACTGACGTAACGAGGGCCATCACCATGTTCCTGAGAGATATGACCGTCGCCCTCTTCTCGCTTGAAATCCGCCTCTGGAACTCCACGGAGAAGTTGAAGGTAAAGGCAGAGGCAAAAAGCGTCGCCACAACTCCCAGGGCGACTATAAGAAGGGGGTTTGGAAACAGGACGGATAGCACGGTCGCGAGTGGGATTCCGATTGAGGCCATCTCATGAAGGGCCCTTCCAACCCTTCCCCTGAGGGCCACGCCGAGATACTTTGGCACGACCCTTATCAGAACCTCGACGAGGCCGAGTATTCCAAGGGTTCCCGTGAGCGTCGTGCCGAGGTAGAGGGCCAGAACGTTGCCGAGGTATGGTTCAAAGAACTTCCTGAACTGGTTTAGGGCGAGTGTGACAGAGAGGAGGTATGCAATAAGCCACGCTATCTCGGGTTTCTTCAGCTCGCGCCACGCTCCGAGAATGTGGAAAGTATAGGACGTCTCAGGCCGTGAGAAGCCCATCTCCGGTATGGTAAATGCAAGGAAAATCGTCAAAACCTGAACGATGGCGGTAAGGACTATCGCGACACCAAAGCCCAAAAACTGGGCGATGAAGCCCCCAAGAACCGTTGTTGTGGAGCTCACGATAAGTGAAGTCTTCTGGGCCGACCGCCAGAGCTCCTTGAACCTGTCTTCCATGCCCCCAGCCCGGAGGTTATCGAAGAACCACGCCTGAAGGCTACCGCTCACGAAGGACGCTCCCAAAGTCCCGAGTAGCTCCGATGCTAGGAGAACCCAAAAATTCCTAAGAAAGAGAAGGAGAACCGTTGAGAGGGGGATTATCGAAAGTCCGATGAGAACGCTCGTTTTCCGGCTAACCCTGTCGCCGACAACACCCGTGGGAACCTCGAAGAGAAAAAAGCCGAGGCCACCGACGGCGGTTGCAAGGCCTATCTCACCGTAGCTCAGCCCTCTGGAGAGGTAGTAGATTACCGCGATGTTCCCGAGGAAACCCGCGTAGGTCAGTGCAAAGAGGAGGGTAAACCTCTTCACCCAGTTCATACACTCACCCGAACAGCCCCAGCGCCGGCCCAAGGGTTATCGCCATACTCAGAAGCCCGCCAAGGATTAGAGCAGGGACGGTCTGCCTCCTCTCAATCCCAAGGAGGTAAGCCGCTAAGGCTCCGGTCCATATTCCAGTGCCGGGCAGGGGTATTGCGACGAAGATTGTAAGACCTATGAAGCCCCACTTCTCGACGTAGGGGTGGGCCTTCTTTCTGACGCGCTCGACGTAGTAAAGATATAGGTGCGCTATTCTCCGCAGGGGCGTTTTTTCGAGCCAGAGCATAAGCCTGTCAATGTAGGGGAGCAGAGCGGGAAGGAGAAGTGAGAGCGTTAGAACTCCGAGGGATGCGCTCAGGAGAGTTTCCCACAGGGGATAGCCCTTTCCAATGCCGTAGACTATCGCGTAGCGTCCCTCAAAGGTTGGAACGAGCGAAAGCAGGAACACCTCAACAATTCCCCTCATTCATCAGCCCCCAGAACACTTTTGACAAGGGTGTAGAGCCACGGTGCCAGAACAAGGCTGAAAAGCACGTCGCTGAGCCAGTGATAATGGAGGAAGAGCCTTGTCAGGGCTATTCCAACGGCGTATGCCCAAGCGAGGGAAGCAAGCTTTTTCCACCTGTCGGAGACGTAGCTCGCTATTATCGAGGCCCTGAAGGTATGTCCCGAGGGAAAAGCCCCCGCACTGAGAACGTTTGCCCCGGGCAGTGGTCTCGGCCTTGGCGAGCTAAGGGCAACCTTCAGGAAACCCACAATGGCCAGACCAACGAAAGCTGATATTATGAAGGCCAGCGTTTTCTTGGAGAGTCCGCCTTTTCTCAGGTCCAGGAGCACAACAAGGGCCATGAAGGGCACGAGAAAAGCGTCTCCCCCCAAGGAGGTCAGAAGCTCCATGAACCTTCCATCGAGGAGGGGCAGGGTTGAGTTGACCAACTCGTTTAAACCTCTGAAGAGCCCGCTTATCTGGAGTAGCAGAATCGCTATGAGGACGAAGGTTTCCAGCAGGAACGTTTTCGTGGGTTTCTTCATGGTGCAGGAGAAGGAACTTAAACTAAAAAGCTTTTCTAAATCAGGCCCTCGGCGTAGAGCCCGTGGTAAACCTTGAGGAGCGCCCCCTGGACCCTCTTCGGCCCGAAGGTTCTCACGGCCCTTCCAAGGCCCTCATTGTAGATACGGCGCATTATGAAGTCCGTCTCGCGGTTGAAGTTGAGCTTATCCCGGTTTTCGAGGTAGAGGCGCGCTATTTCTTCTGGCTCGTGGTAGTTAAGACCCTTCAGCCACTTCAGGGGGATTCCGTCCTTAAAGCGCTTGACGACTTCAAAGCCGATTATTGTGACCTCGTCATCTCCATAGAGCTCGCCGTAAATCTTGTTCAGCTCTCTGAGGAGTTCCTTCACGTCCGAAAAGCCGTCGAGCTTTGCATCTTCGTTGGTCAGCTCCTTCACCTTTTTTCTCTCGACCCTTGTGATTCTCACCTTCGCTATAGCCGTATCGCTTGGAGTTATGACGAGATAGACCTCGCTTCCTGGCTTGGCCTCGTAGTTCCCGTAGCGTATCGTCGTTACCTTGTCTCCCCTGAGGATTCTCGATTTGTAAGAGCTATCAATCAGCATGAACTTCCGAATCTGAACGCTCCTTTTCTTCATTGTTTAGTCCCCTCACGATTTTCGGAACCTCTTCAAGGCTCTCAACGGTAAAGTCGGCATAGTCGAGGTATTCAAGCTCTCTGTCGCGATATTTCCCATACCGGAACCAGACCGTGTTCATGCCGACGCTCTTTGCGCCGTAGATGTCCGAATAGAGCCTGTCCCCGACCATTATTGCCTCTTCGGGTCTGACACCGAGCTTTTTAAGGGCCCTCTTAAAAATTTTCGGATGGGGTTTTTTGACTCCAAGGTAGTCGGAGATAAAGACGTCATCGAAGAACTCGTCCAGCTCGAGCCGGAGTATCTTTTCCCACTGCTTTATCGGGTTTCCATCTGTGATTATAGCGAGGAGGTAGCCTTCCTTCTTGAGCTCAAGGAGAACCCTCCTAGCACCGCGGACGCTCTTGAGGTAGGCGAACTTCGTGTTGTGGTAGGCTATAACGCCAGATGCTATCCATTTGGGATTGTTGGGCAGTTCAAGCCTCCTGAGGAGGTAGTCAAAATGATGGGAGAAATTGCTCCCGTACTCGTTTATAAGCTCAAGGAGTTCGGAGTAAGCGGTATCAAAATCAACGGGAAGGCCGTGGCGTATCATGTTTTCTATCGCATTTCGCCTCGCCATCTCGGCCAGTCTGCTCGTGTCCACTATGGTGTCGTCCAAATCAAATATGACAGCCCTAATCATGCCCGAACCCCTAAGGGTTTATTCCCAATATCTATTTAACGTTGCCGATGTTCAGGAACAGGCCCTTTCTCTCTTTAACCTGTTTTCTCGCCTCCTTTAATGCTCTAAAGTACTCGTCCTCCGCTCTTAGCTCTTCAAGAAGTTCCTCGAGAGTCCACTTGAGGTTTGTCTCCGTTGTTGTGGCGAAGATTACCCGCTCCTTTGAGAGCCTCCTGACAGTTTCAATAACGCGCTTTATGCCCTCGTTGTCAAGGCCGTCCATGATGAGAAACTTCTCCCCAGTCCACCTTAGCTCTCCACCCTCACTTTCGGCTTTAAGGAGTTCCTCGACCTTTAGCCCCTTCAACTGCTCCGGGACTGCTAGGACAGGAATTCCCAGAGCGTTTTCAATATCCTCCGCCTCCTTCTCTGAGAAACCCACGAGCAACAGCTTCATCTCAACTCCCTCACCAGCTCCACGATTTTAGGAAGAATCTCCCCTGCCTTTCCGCGCAGGAAGACGTCCGCTATCGGTGTTATCCCACTCCTCTCGACGTTGACCTCTATGACCTTACCCCCGTGCTCCTTGACAATGTATGGGATGTATGCCGCTGGATAAACGACCCCGCTCGTGCCGATAACGACCACAACGTCGGCCCTTTCAGCGAGGTTAAAGGCCTTTTCCAGGACGTCCTTTGGAAGGGCCTCTCCGAACCAGACCACGTCTGGCCTTAGGAGAGAGCCACAGCGAGGGCACTTTGGAAGTTCTCTGGATTCAACGAACTCGTTAACGCGACCGCTCTCCTTGAGATTTTCCCTGTAGTCACAGGAGGTACACCTAACCCGGAATATGTTCCCGTGGAGCTCTATCAGGTTCCTCGTTCCAGCTTCTCTGTGGAGGTCGTCGACGTTCTGGGTTATTACCGCCTTTATGATTCCAAGCCTCTCAAGCTCGGCAAGGGAGTAATGGGCAGGATTCGGTTTTGCCCCAAGGATTTTCTTCATTCGCCACCTGTAAAACTCCCAGACGAGGTGGGGGTCCCTCTGAAAAGCCTCTGGAGTCGCGAGCTCCTCGGATCTGTACCTCTTCCATAGGCCGTTGAATCCCCTGAATGTAGGTACACCACTCTCGGCACTTATCCCGGCCCCGGTGAAGGCTATCGCAAAGCGCGACCTTGCCAGGATTTTTGATGCATGGCTTAGCATGATATTACCTTGGTGAGAATCTTAAAAATTCTATCTACCCATAGGGATATCGAAGGATATTAGAAGCATTGTTCAACCTTTTGAATGAGGGTTTAAATTGTGTTTATCAGAGAATCGAAGGGGGTGAGAGAAATGCCAATAACAGACGGAACACCAAGGAAAAAGGTCACAACCTCACACGGTCGCTATTACGCGGAGAGACTCGCGGCCGAGAGGAGGAAGAGGATAACCCTCATTCAGCTCCTTAGGAGGAGAAAGGCCGTCAGGGGCCTCAGGACAAGCACGATTCGCGTTGAGAAGAAGCGTATAACGAAGGGAGAAGCCCTTGCAATCCTCGTGGGAACGCAGATTGGGGCCGGTGTCCTAGGCCTTCCCTACGCGGCTAGCAAGGTAGGGCTTATCCTTGCTTTGGCCGTCCTTATCGGTGTCATGTTCCTAATGCTCGGAACGGGCCTAATCGTCCTGAAGTTCTCGGCCGAGATGGGCGGGGCACAGATGAGCACCATAGCCCAGCGCGTCCTCGGGAAGGCCGGTGGGTGGATAATGTACGTCAGCATCTTCATAATGAGCTTCGGTGCAATCTTAGCTTACATAGCCGGTATGGGTAGCGTTTTCTCAAACCTATTCGGTATAAGTGAAACGCTGGGAGCGTTCATTTTCTGGGTTCTGGCATCTCTTGTGGTTTACCACGGTCTTGAGGCGAGTGGAAAGACCGAGCTGGCGATGAGCTACGTCATGCTGGCCCTCTTCATAGCTGTCACGCTAATGCTAATCCCCCACGCGAAGCTGAGCAACGGGCTCTACACGAACCTCTCCGGAATTCTGAGCATAACCGGCGTTGCAATCTTTGCCCTCGGCTGTCACACGGTAATCCCCGACGTCTACAAGGGCCTTGGAAGCTACGAGGAAACGAAAAAAGTCCTCGTCTGGGCATTCATCATACCGACGGTCATCTACGCAATATTCATGGTCGCATTCCTCCTCGCCTTTGGAAAGAACACGCCCCAGATAGCCACTCAGGGACTTGAGAGGCTCTACGGCAGAATTGGAAAAATAGTTGGGAACCTAATCCCGCTCCTTGCAATAACGACGAGCTACATAGGAATCGCCCTGGCACAGCAGAGCAACAACGAGGAGTTCGTGAAGCTCAAGAGGCCAATAGCCTGGGGCCTGACCGTAATCCCGCCGGCTCTGGTTTACTTCGCCGGCGTCAAGAACTTCGCGGACGTTTTGGCCTTCGCCGGAGACACGGGAGACATGATGGCCTTCATAATCCTGCCAATACTGATATGGCTCGTCGCCAAGCTGAGAAAACACTAAAAGCCCTTCTCTTTTTCTTTCTCCGGTGGTGCTCATGCCCAAGGTCTTTATAACCCGCGCCATCCCGGAGAATGGAATAAAACTTCTCAGGGAGCACTTTGAGGTGGAAGTCTGGCCCGAGGAGAGGGAAATACCACGGGAAGTCCTTCTGGAGAAGGTTCGGGATGTTGATGCCCTCGTAACGATGCTCAGTGAGCGGGTCGATAAAGAGCTCTTCGAGAACGCGCCAAGGCTGAGAATAGTGGCAAACTACGCAGTGGGTTACGACAACATAGACGTTGAGGAGGCAACGAGGAGGGGAATCTACGTAACGAACACCCCGGGCGTTCTCACCGATGCCACAGCCGATTTCGCGTGGACGCTTCTGCTTGCAACGGCGAGGCGCCTGATAGAGGCCGACAACTTTACCCGTTCAGGGGAATGGAAGAGGAAGGGAATAGCATGGCACCCGCGCTGGTTTTTAGGCTATGACGTCTACGGAAAGACGATAGGAATAGTCGGCTTTGGAAGAATCGGTCAGGCCGTGGCAAGGCGCGCTAGGGGCTTTGGCATGAGAATCCTCTACTACTCGAGGAGCAGGAAGCCCAAAGCGGAGGAGGAACTCAACGCGGAGTTCAGGCCCCTTGACGAGCTCCTGAGCGAGAGTGACTTCGTCGTTTTGGCCGTCCCTCTGACAAAGGAGACCTACCACATGATAGGCGAGAGGGAATTGAAGCTCATGAAGAACACCGCAATTCTGGTAAACATAGCGAGGGGAAATGTCGTTGATACAAATGCCCTCATCAAAGCCCTGAAGGAGGGCTGGATTGCCGGGGCGGGCCTCGACGTCTACGAGGAGGAGCCTTATTACAACGAGGAGCTCTTCAAGCTCAAGAACGTGGTTTTAGCCCCTCACATAGGCAGTGCCACCTTCGGTGCAAGGGAGGGGATGGCAGAGCTCGTTGCGAGGAACCTGATAGCCTTCAAGAACGGCAAAATCCCGCCGACGCTCGTTAACAGAGAAGTAGTAAAGGTCAGGAAGCCCGGGTTCGAGTGAACATCTTTTGGGCGATGATGAAGACACCCTCGGCTGACGGTGATGAGCTGGACCCGTGGCTGAGCCCCAGTCAACTTTTTCGCATCTTTAAATATTCTGATTTCCTGCGGAACACAGGTCAACCTTATAAACCTCCCGGAGTAGCACCGAGGGATGAGACCGCGACTTAATCCAGAGGCGAGGGCAGTCCACAGGGCGATTTTGGGTGAGATACGGAAGAGACTGATTCTCCCGGGTAGCGAATCCTATCTGGGGCTCTTTTCGTTGACAAACGACATTGATGAAATCCTGAAGAGGCAGGACTACCTCAAAGAGGGCCTCTCAAGGGTCAGGCCCGAGATGAAAGGGCTAATCTCAAGGGTTAAACCGGTGAAATTCAGAAGGGAGTTCCTCGGAGACAGGGTACTCCTCGTCGATGAGTCTGAGGTGGAGCGGGCGGAGGCCATGAACCTCTGCCACGTTACAACGGACCCCGAGGAGGCCCGCGAGTACCCGATAGTGCTGAGCACAACGGGCTATGGAATTGAAGTCGAGCTGAGACCCCAGGACGTTGCGCCGGAACTCTACGTAATCCCCCTCTGGGAGAACCGGGAAACACTTGAGGCCCTTGCGGAGCTCGGAAGGATTACGGGAAGGGAAAGCGTTGCCGGGGAGATACTCAATGCACTGAAGGAATTTGAAAGCGTAAACGCCCGGGAGCAACTTCTTGAGAACCTCGACGAGATGATAGCCGAGAAGGAGCGCTGGCTCAACGAGAGAATCTCCGAAAAGCTTGAGAACTTCAGCCTAACGCTCAGTGGCAAAGAGCTCCTCAACTTCTTGGCCCAGCTCCGAGAGGGGAACTACGAGGCCATATTCAGCCATTTTACCGGAATTGAGGAGGAGATAATTGAGCTCGTGAATGAGGCGGAACGCGAGCTCTCGGATGCACTGGGCTTTACGGTCGAACTCTTCCAGAGGGACGAGCTGTATCCAGTCCACGTCCCCCCGGAGAGGGTGGAGGAGCTGAGGCAGTTCCTTGAGAGGGAACTCGCCCTTGAGCGCTATCTAAAGGCCAGGGAGGTAGTTGAAAGAATAGGGCACCTCATACCGGAGCTAAAGAAAGAACTCGAAAAGATTCACGAGCTTGACTTCCTCCTTGCGGTTAAGGAGTTTACTGAAAACTTCTCGTTCCCGGAGGTCTGGGACGGGGGGATTGCCTTCATCAGGGGCAGGCACCTCTTCATTGAAAACCCCCAGCCGGTTAGCTACGTCGTCGGAAGGAAACCCCAGGAATTCGCAGTCCCGGGTTCGGAGAACGTTGGCGATGAGAACGTCGTAATCCTCACGGGAGCAAACAGCGGTGGAAAAACGAGCCTCCTAGAGCTAATAACACAGGTTGAAATCCTCTTCCACATGGGCTTTCCGGTGCCCGCTGAAAGGGCCTGGGTCGAGCCCCTCGACGAGCTCTTCTTTTTCAGAAGGAAGAGGAGCGTCTACGGTGCTGGAGCCTTCGAGACGGCCCTGAAGTCCTTTGTAAGGGCCCTCAGGGGGAAGGGCAGGAAGTTAATCCTCATAGACGAGTTCGAGGCCATAACCGAACCCGGTGCGGCCGTCAAAATCATAGGCGAACTGTTGAAAGTTGCGCAGGAGAGAGGTTTTAAAGTCGTCATAGTGTCCCACCTCGGCGGGGAGCTGAAGGAGACGTTACCCTTCGCGAGGGTTGATGGGATAGAGGCCAGGGGCTTAGACGAGAACCTGAACCTTATAGTCGACAGACAGCCCGTCTTCGGAAGGCTCGGAAGGAGCACGCCGGAGTTGATAGTCGAGAGGCTCGCCAGAAAGGCTAGGGGAAAGGACCGGGAGATATACGAACGGATTCTGGCGTCTTTCGGTCGGAATGTGTAGGTCTCTATGTAGGTAGTTACTACATCTATTTAGCGTTATGTTCTTACTTTGTTTAATTAGAAAGCTTTAAGTATTTTTAACGCGTACTTCAATGGGGGATGAGATATGAATGAGAAGGGCGCGCTTATCGCATCACCAGTTCTGGCCTTTGGTCTGACGATAGTCCCAGCGTTTCTAGCGGGGCCCATAGCGGGCGTCATCGGGGGTATCGTCGGAGTTGGAGCTGGGATCTTTCTAACAAGGAACATAGGCGGAAAAACAAAGATTCCTCCAGAGGTCGAGCAGTACAGACGGGAAATAGAAGAGCAAATGAACGCTATCATCAGAATTCTCGACAGAATTGCCGAAGGTGATTTGTCAATAGCTGATGAAGAACTCAACGGACACCTTGGAGAGATCAGGGGAGCAATTGAAAAGATGCGCCAAAATCTTCACAGCATGGTATCATCGATAAAGGAAGCGGCCGAAGTAGTCAACGAGAGAAGTGCGCTCATTAGGGAGAACATTGACCAGATCAGCGAGGCCATACAGCAGGTAGCCGAGGCCATAAACCAGGTCAGCATAGAGGCCCAGCGCGAACAGGAGAACATCAACCACATGACCGAGACTATGAGATACATAGACGAGATCGGAAAAGAAACCATAAACACCATGGAAGACTTCGAGAGATCAATGAGCGAGGTTGTGAGCCTTGCAAGGGAAGGTGGGCAGAAGGGTGAGGAAGCGGTTGGACAGATTGAAGAAATAAGGAACATGATGCTGATGATTGAAGAGACCGTCAAAGGAGTTGCTGAAATGGGCAAGAACATAGCCAACATAACGAACGTTATCACCGGAATAGCGGAGCAGACCAACTTGCTCGCCTTGAACGCAGCGATTGAGGCAGCTAGAGCCGGTGAAGCCGGTAAGGGTTTTGCGGTCGTTGCTGAGGAGATTAGGAACCTCGCCGAGGAAAGTAAGCAGGCCGCCGACGACATCAGAAACATCGTCGAGCAGATTATGGCAAAAATCGATGAGAGCGTTGAAGTCACCGGGAAGAGCGTCGAAACGGTTGCGCAGTCAACTGAAGTCCTCAAGGAGAGTGTTTCCTATCTAACCCATATAGCAGAGCTTATGGCTGAGATGGAGGTAAAAGCAAACGAGCTCAAGAACAAGGTCCTTGAGGAGGGCGAAAAGATAGACGAGGGTCTGCGCTTCCTTGAGAACCTTGCCGCGAGTGCTGAAGAAACCACGGCGGCGGCCGAAGAGGTCAGCGCCGCGGCCGAACAGCAGACATCAGCCCTCGAGGAGGTTCGTGCAACGCTCCATGATTTCGAAGAGGTTGTCCAGAGGCTTATGGAAGCAGTTAACAGGTTCAAGCTTTGAGCCAGCTCCTTTCCCTGTATCTTCCCCTGCTCTCTATCTCCTCTATTTTCTCCTCGATTTCCTCTCTGGCTTTCTCCCCGAGAACTTCACCGTAGCCTTCCAGAACTGCCCTAAAGCCCTCCTCGAACCAGGTGTAGTGCGTGCTCTCCATGGCCCTTTTCAGGAGGTGCAGATCAACTCCCCTCGCTTCCAGCGTTGAGTCAAAATCGGCCAGACCGAAGTCAATGAGGTAGACATTCCCTTCCCGGAGTATCATGTTGCTCGTCGTTAAATCGCCGTGAACGATTCCAGCCCTGTGGAGTTTTCCTATCTGCCTCCCGATTTCCCTGCAAAGCCTCAGTCTCTCCTCCATTGGAACTTCCTCCAGGTGCTCCTTAAGGCGAACTCCCTCTATGAACTCCATGACGATGACCATGTCCCTCAGGTTAACCTCGTAAACGTGGGGGCAGTTGACACCAAACTCTTTCGCCCTGTGGAGAATTCTCGCCTCTCTAACGGTTCTCTCCTTCCTCAGTTTGATGTCAATCTCGGGAATCCTGTACCTTTTTGGGATTCTATGCTTTACGATGACCTTTTCGTCAATCAGGGAAACTCTGAAAACCTCCCCGAAGGTTCCCTCGTAGATTTTCGCCTCAGCGCCTTGGGCTATGAGCCTCATCTCACCACCGTCTTTTAGCTCCCCTTTCGGGTTTTAGCCCTTTCCCCTAACCTTTTGTTAGTTCTCTGTCTATTGACCAAAATTAAGTCAAAAATTTGAACAATTTGAACCAAAAGTTTATATAGAGCGCTGACGAACTGATTCTGCAAAAAGGTAAAACGTTTGGAGGAATGTCAAAATGAGCATGAGTGGACAGCCCGTTATAATACTCCCGGAGGGAACCCAGAGGTATGTTGGAAAGGACGCCCAGAGGCTCAACATCCTCGCGGCTAGAATCGTTGCTGAAACCATAAGGACTACCCTTGGACCGAAGGGTATGGACAAGATGCTCGTCGACAGCCTTGGAGACATAGTCGTTACAAACGATGGAGCCACAATCCTTGACAAGATAGACCTTCAGCACCCTGCCGCTAAGATGATGGTTGAGGTTGCCAAGACTCAGGACAAGGAGGCCGGTGACGGAACCACTACCGCCGTTGTTATCGCTGGCGAGCTTCTCAAGAAGGCTGAGGAGCTTCTCGACCAGAACATCCACCCGAGTATAATAGTCAAGGGCTACACGATGGCCGCTGAAAAGGCCCAGGAAATACTCGACGAGATAGCCATCAAGGTAAACCCGGACGACGAGGAGACGCTCCTCAAGATAGCGAGCACCTCAATCACCGGAAAGAGCGCCGAGGCCCACCGCGACCTTCTGGCCAAGCTGGCGGTGGAGGCTGTAAAACAGGTCGCCGAGAAGGAGGACGGCAAGTACAGGGTCGACATAGACAACATCAAGATTGAAAAGAAGCCCGGCGAGAGCGTTGACGAGAGCGAGCTCATAAGGGGCGTCGTCATCGACAAGGAAGTCGTTCACCCGAGGATGCCTAAGAGGGTCGAGAACGCGAAGATAGCACTCATTGGAGATGCCCTTGAGGTCAAGAAGACCGAGACCGATGCAAAGATTAACATAACAAGCCCGGACCAGCTCTTCGACTTCATAGAGCAGGAGGAGAAGATGCTAAAAGAGCTCGTTGAGGCCATAGCCAAGACCGGGGCCAACGTTGTCTTTGTCCAGAAGGGCATTGATGACCTCGCCCAGCACTACCTTGCGAAGCACGGCATAATGGCCGTGAGAAGGGTCAAGAAGAGCGACATGGAGAAGCTCGCCAAAGCAACGGGAGCCAAGATAGTAACCAACGTCAAGGACTTAACCAGCGAAGACCTCGGTGAGGCTGAGCTCGTCGAGCAGAGGAAGGTTGCTGGAGAGAACATGATATTCGTCGAGGGTTGCAAGAACCCGAAGGCCGTAACGATACTCATCCGCGGTGGAACCGAGCACGTCGTCGACGAAGTCGAGAGGGCCCTCGAAGACGCTATCAAGGTAGTCAAGGATGTTATGGAGGACGGTGCAATCCTCCCGGCTGGCGGTGCTCCTGAGATTGAGCTCAGCATAAGGCTCGACGAGTACGCCAAGGAGGTCGGTGGCAAGGAGGCCCTGGCAATAGAGGCCTTCGCCGAGGCCCTGAAGGTCATCCCGAGGACCCTCGCTGAGAACGCCGGACTCGACCCAGTCGACATAATGGTTAAGGTCATCAGCGAGCACAAGAACAAGGGTCTTGGAATAGGCATTGACGTCTTCGAGGGCAAGCCCGCCGACATGCTCGAAAAGGGCATTATTGCCCCGCTCCGCGTTCCGAAGCAGGCCATCAAGAGCGCCAGTGAAGCGGCCATAATGATACTCCGCATTGACGACGTCATCGCGGCGAAGCCCAGCAAGCCAGAGAAGGGTGAAGGAGGAATGCCCGGCGGAATGGGTGGAATGGACATGGGAATGGGCATGTGATGCCCTCCCTTTTCTACTCATCTTTGGCCAAAAAGATTTATCTTTAACCGTGTCATTTTTCTGCGGGGTGAGAGCATGGGGCTTGAAATGTGGCTCCGAACCGGGCTCCTAATGGGAATTCTAACGGGACTGCTCATGGGCATAGGCTATCTCTTCGGCGGGCCCAACGTGGCCTTTGCCATGTTCCTCTTCGCGATGCTCTTCAACTTCATAACCTACTGGTACAGCGACAAAATCGTGCTGAGCTGGTACAACGCAAGGATAGTTGACGAGATGGAAGCGCCAGAGCTCTACGCAATAGTTAGGGGACTGGCTGAGCGGGCGGGACTACCGACCCCGAGGATAGCCATAATACCCAGCGAAACGCCGAATGCCTTTGCCACGGGAAGGAATCCAAAGCACGCAGTCGTTGCCGTAACCCAGGGACTCCTCAGGATACTAAACAGGGACGAGCTCGAGGGGGTTCTCGGCCACGAGCTGACCCACATAAAGAACAGGGACATCCTGATAAGCACCATAGCGGCGGCGATGGCCGGTGCTATAATTCAGCTCGCCTACTGGGCGCGCTGGATAGCGATTTTTGGCTCTTACGACGACAGGGACGGCGACAACATACTCGCGGCGATACTCGTTGCGATACTTGCTCCAATCGCGGCGATGCTGATTCAGGCGGCAATAAGCCGTTCAAGGGAGTTCTTGGCTGACGAGGGTGGTGCAAAGCTCAGCGGTAAGCCCTGGGCGCTCGCGAGTGCTCTCCTTAAGATAGAGCAGGCCGTCCGCTACAGGCCGATGCGCGAAGGAAATCCGGCGACGGCCCACATGTTCATAGTCAACCCCTTCAGGGGGATGAGCATAGCCAACCTCTTCTCGACGCACCCGCCGACGGAGAAGAGAATTGAGAGGCTCAGGAAGATAGCTGAGGAGATGGGCTACGTGCCCAACTTCTGACATTCAATTTTTAAAGAAACACCCCCTTTGTCATGGCTCCATCAATGACCACCGTCGAGCCGAGCATGTATTCCGCTTCATCGCTGAGAAGAAACGCTATCAGCGAGCCGAGTTCGCTCCATTTTCCAGTCCTGTGGAGTGGCGTTCTCGATAGTACTTCCCTTTCCCAGACCCGTTCAAAACTTTCTCCCCGCTCCTCGGCGAGTTTCCTCAGGTTTTCTCTCGCGCCGGGAGTGTCGAAGCTCCCGAGCAGAACGCTGTGGGCCCTTATCCCGTGCTTTCCGTAGGTCCTTGAGACGCTCTTTGCCAGCTGAACCAGGCCGGCCCTCGTAACGTCCGCCAGAACCAGCGGTGGCATCGGTTCCTTGATTGAGACTGAATTGAGGTAGATAAGAACGCCTTTCCTCTTCTTTTCCAGCCATGCCTGAACGAGGAGGGTCGTGAGATAACCCGGGGCAACTGTGTGGAGGGCGGACGCCTCAATCCAGTCGATGTAATCCGCCTCGTGGAGGAGACAGGGCTCGCACCTCACGTTTCCGGCGTTCCAGACGAGTGCATCAACGCCTCCGAGCAGTTCCCAGCTCTCCTTTACGAGGTTCTCGATGTCTTTCTGGCTGAAGAGGTTCGCCCTGACCCCATAGACTTCCCCGTAGCTCGAAAGCTCGTCTAGTGCCTTCCGGAGGTTATCCCCGTTTCTTGAGCTTATAACGACCCTTGCATTCCTTTTCAAGAGCTCCCTAGCAACGTTAAAGCCTATGCCCCTCGACGATGCAGTTACAAGAACTCCAATTCCTCCAAGGTCTACCTTCATCATGGGCTCCAATTCGCGAATTGGCTAATAACCTTTGTCCCATTGACGAATTAGGTTTCCCGAATTTGGGGAATCTATGTCGTTTTGCCAAAAATATCGGGAAAAGAAACTTAAGGTGGAAAACCTTCGATTTTTTACAGATTTTTCGAAAACTCTTGGGGGTGATAAAGTGAAGTTCTACATCTGCAGGGAAAAGAGCGAGCCAAAGCCCTTCAAGGTGGCAATCATAGGTGCCGGTCCAGCAGGATTAACGGCCGCTGGCTACCTCGCCTGCAGGGGCTACGAAGTTCACGTCTACGAGAAAATGCCCGAGGGCGGTGGAATGGTGGCCTTCGCTATTCCCGAGGTGAGAATCCCGATAAAGACCGTTAGAGAGGGTGTTAAAGACCTCGAAAGACTCGGCGTGAACTTTCACTTCAGGACGAAGGTGGTCTACGATTCACCCAGAGAGCTCGGCGATGAGTGGGCCGAGCACTTCGTTTCTCTTGAGAGGCTCCTAGGGGAGTTCGATGCAATACTCATAGCCACCGGTGCCTGGAAGCCGAGGAAGCTCAAGGTTCCGGGCGTTGAACTATCGGGCGTTTACGATGCCCTGACCCTGCTCCACCACATAAAGATGGCCAGGGTAGGCTACTACTCCTGGGAGAGGATTCCTGACCTCAAAGGAAAGCACGTTGTAATCATCGGGGCCGGTTACACAGCGGTGGACGTTGCAATCGAGTCGAGGCTTCTCGGGGCTGAGAAAGTCACGATGGTCTACCGCCGTTCCCTCGAGAACAGCTACGCCAAGGCGGAGATTAGAAAGCTTATCAGCGAGGGGCTTGAGTTCATAGAGTACGCAACCCCAGTCAGGATACTGGGTAAGGAAAAGGCCCAGGGAGTCGAGTTCGCGAGGACGAAAATAGTCGAGGGAAGCGTTGTAACAACCGATGAGCGCTTTATTATTGACGCGGACGTGGTTGCCTACGCAATCGGCCAGCTCCCGACGAGCCCAATCAGGGAAGTCGTCTGTGCAAACGAGAAGATACTGAAGGAGGCGGGCATATTCTTCGCCGGCGATGTGGTTGCACCGAGAAACATAGGCACGGCGATGAGGGAAGGAAAGGCAAGGGCCAGGGAAATCGAGGAGTGGCTCCTCAGCAGAGCTCCAAGGAAGGTCTTCCCCGTTCCGGTAACGGCGAGGCTGATAGGTTCAGTCCTTAACGGGAAGTGCTGACGAAAGCTTTAAACGGCCTCCTCTTAATCCTCCTTCATGACCAAGCCGAAAGACATCGTCCTTAAGGAGAGCGAAGAGGTTGAGGGGATTCCAGTAGAGGGGCCGTGGCTTGACGAGGTTTCGAGCCTCGAAGAGGTTCTCGATTATTACGAAAGGATAGGCTTTCAGGCGACTCACCTTGGAAAAGCAATAGAAATCTGGAAAAAGGTCGAGAAGAGACGCGCTGAGGGGAAAGAAGTAAGGGTCTTT
>NZ_JALVAO010000003.1 GCF_027011145.1 Thermococcus sp.
TTTAATATCTGAAATGGATAAAATATAGGTGTCCAGCACCTGATTACGACTATGTTGTCACTTTCAGTATATTCCTCCTTTTTAGATGTTATATTAGCGTAAACTGAAATTTTGATTCTCTCTAGTTTACTGATTGCTTCAACAAGGTTCTTTGTATAGGATGCTACACCGCTAAATTTTGTGTGTTTTTCTCCTCTCTTTGGATATACAGAGATAATGCCAACGTGTATTCTTGCCATAGATATCACCACCGTTTCGAATCAATTACTGTCCCTTCAATTTTGATGTCTTAATTATAGCCTTAAATGGACTATGATACAACCTCACCTTAACCAAAGCCATAAACATCTCAGGGACAACTTTCTTCACATCTAATGTTGAATTTTTGTCATTGTACCACTCAATCGGAACCTCCTTTATTCTAAACCCCTTTTTATGTGCTAAATAGAGTAACTCCACATCAAATGCGAATCCATTAACCTGCAAATCAGACAAAACTGCGTCAACAACGTCTTTTCTAAACACCTTGGCTCCGCACTGCGTGTCCCTTATACTCAGTCCAAAAAAAATCCTAACTAGCAAATTAAAACCTCTGCTGAGTATCTGTCTATAAAGAGGTTGTGGAATAAGAACTCTGCTCTCTTTTAGCCATCTCGATCCTAAAACAACATCATACCCGTTTTCTATTTCCTTTATTAGTTTCAGGAACTCTTTTGCAGGTGTAGAGTCATCGGCATCGGTAAAACCAATTATCTCTCCGTTTGCGATTTTGAATGCTTCTTTAATTCCTCCTCCTTTTCCAAGCCTTTTTGGGAACTCTAGAATTCTTATATTGTTCTTCCCGCGTGAAAACTCTCTCACAATCTCTGGTGTATTGTCTGTACACCCATCCATCTCAACTATAAGTTCAAAATTATTCCTAAACGTAGTATTAAAAGTGTTATAATAATCGTTAAGTGTCTTTAAAATCCTTTCCTCCTCGTTATACGCTGGGACTATTATTGATACTTTCATTGAGATCCCCTCCATAATGAAATTACCGCAAGTACTAATCCCACTAACATAGCTAGCGAGAGTCCATTTATAATGTTTTCAATTGAAGTTCTAAAGTAATATAGAGTAATTATCTCGAGGAATACTCCAACCAACAGGGGATAAAAAATTTTTGTTCTGTTTATTGAGAGGGCATAATTCATAATAACATTAAGCAGAGCCAAAAGCATCATTGCCAACCCATACCTCCATAAATACGGCGCAACGCTGAGGTACTTTTCTCCGTAAATGAACGTGATAATGAACCTTGGAAACAGAGCATAAACCAGAACTATTCCCCCAGAAATCAAAAGTGTCAACGCTAATCCCTTTAGCAGCACATGAAAGTGTTCTTCTCCTTTTTCATGCATCTCTGCGGTTTTTGGGAATATAACCATTCCAACGGCACCCGGTGCAAATAGAACAATTTTCCCTAATACAGAGATAGCTGAATACTCTCCGGCCTCTAGAGGAGACAGATAGTGCTTTACTAAGATGACATCAATGTTCCACATTGTCGTATATGCAAATATTGACAGAAATGCCAGGCTACTGTAGTTTACAATGTCTCTGAGATTTACCCCTCCTTCTCCCTCGACTTTGAGCAAATCTCTGAGGAAGAATAGTGTTATAACGAGGGCAAATACATGTGCTAGGAATACCCCAGAGATGCCACCAACGACTCCCAACCCAAGTAACACAAAAAGGACACCAAAGACCAACTTAAAGAATGACCATGAGGAAGCGCTTATCCCTAAGGCCTCAAATCTTTGTAACCCTCTCAAAATTCCCTGATATACTGGAAGAACGAATCCAAATGGTACGGAGGCGAAAAGTAGGATAACTAGCAGGGGATTATCAATTTTAAGAAACTTGGATATGTACGGGCTTAGAATCACTACGCCCAAGAAAATTAACCCACCAAGCAGTGCCAGACTTTTGCTAGCCCTTACTAAGAGTGTCTTTATTTTCCCATACTCATTGTTTATCTTGTATATTGATGTAAATTTTGTTATGGAAGTGTTCACGGTTGTAGAGAATACAGAGAATATATAGAATAGAGACAGCAAACTAAAGAGCTCTCCATACTCGATTGGAGTTAATAATCTTCCCATAGAGAGCTGATAGAGATAATTAAAAAAGTTTGAAAATCCCATAGCTATCATCATTATTGCGGTATCTTTGATGAGTTTACTTTTTTTTATCCAGTCTCTAAGAATGTCCATTACATTTCCCCCATGCTGAGGGTTCGGAGAGTGCTCACTTTAATACCATTAAAAACTTTTCCAGTTCTAGGAGGTTTGTCAAACTCATCTTTAGAACCTTATCCAAAATCCACGCGGAGTCTTAGGTTTAGTTTTTTCTCAGCTGATGATCTTTCCATGTGTTTCATTTTCTTTGGTTCTGTTTTCGAACTCTTCTGGATAAGCGTTAGAAATTCACGCTAATTTGCCCTACTCTAGGGGAACACATTTAAATCCTTAAAATTAATCATCTAATTAGGTGATGAATTATATCCTTATCTATCCTCGACTTTAGAGAATTACTCAAGATCCTCGCGGAGCTATTTGGTGAAAATGAGTTTGATAGTAGAACTGCATCTGAAGCCATTTCAACTTATCTTTATCTAACAAGAAAGGATCCACAAATACTTCAGAGGACAAGACCAAAGCTAATTTCTAATGACCTCCGTAGACTTTATCAGATGGGATTTCTTAGACGTCATAAGGTGTCCAGAGAATGCAGAAATAAAAATGGAAAGGTATACAATTGTGGCTATAAGTACATGTACAGAATAACTCGCCAAGGATGGAACTACCTTAAATATCTTGAGGAAAGGAACTTATTGAAATTTACTCTTGAGGACTTTTCCGAAGTATATAGGAGTGTTCAGATTGCTATTAAAAAATTAGCTCTGATGGAACTGCTAGAAAGGAATGATTCGAACTCTTATCTTTTAATGAGTCTCATAACTGAAGACATTAACAGATGGTTTTCATCTCAGGGCTTCAGACGATTTCAGATGAAAGAACTCCTCTTTAAACAGAAAACAACTTTGCTGGCATATTTTTACAAGGTGATTCTAAACTTTGAGAATCAAATACTGTTAAGGGATCTTCAAATAAAGCTTTTAATAAGGGAATTACGGAAGTGTAAAGAAAAGCATCATTTGGGAGATTTAAATCTGCTTACCATAGCAGAACTCAACCTCAAACACATTCATAATGAGAATGAGAAATTATAACTACATTATGCAGAAGTTAGCTCTATTAACTCTTCAGCACGTCTTCTATCCTGAACACTCCCCTATCAAGAACCGTCCCCTTCTGAACGTATACGTACCTGACAACGACACTCCCGTTCAAGTTCTTTGGAAGAGTGAACTCGCTTTTGCCCTTCACGTTAAACCACTTCCTGTAAACGAGCGTCCCGTTGTCGAGGTAGCCGTATACACCAATGGCGGTTCCAGTCGAGTTTGTAAACCTTAGGACCACTGAACCGTTCTGGGAAGTTACAATCACATTCGGGTGAAGGAACCGGAATATCTTCACAATTCCCCCATCGGAGTAGAGGAGCTGATAGTTTTTTGAATAGTTGTTGGTGAACATGAGCTTGGCCAGTGGTGTCTCGAATGCTTTCCCGTTCATCAGTATAGCGTAGCCGTAGTTCAGGTTTATGTAAACGTAAGCATCGAGGGTTGGCCTTTCCTTCAGCGGGACTTCTTGGACTTTTGTCTCTTTCTCAACGAAGACCTTAACAGGAACCCCCAAGACGTTGCCAATCCTCACTCTCACATCCCAGCTTTCCCCGGGGGTTGCCATTACCGTGTAACCCGGGGCGGTGAACGTTAGGATTCCCGGTGTTGAAACAGGCCAAAGAACTACCATAGCGTATCCGGTTTCCCCGGCAGTTCGGAGAATAGCCCCGAACTTTTCAACGGCGTCGAGAGACACTATGATGTAATCAATACCAAGGCTCATGAGTCTTTTTTCCGAAACTTTTCCGAGGTAGTAATCCGCTACAAACTTGCTGGGGCTTCCTTGAGCAACCGGCGCCCTCTCCGCAAAATAAGTTACCCAGTGTCCCTCGTCCCACCAGGTTAAGACGACGTCGTTGATGTTTGAGTGGTTTCCAAGGTACTCCAATGCCTTCACCCAGTTGTCGTTGACAAACGGCCTCACGGACAGAGTATTCTTAAATCCTGTATATGCCGTCGTTGCCGGGACGAAGATAAGGAGCACCGCCAGGGCAATGACGCCAAACTTTCTGGCTTTGAGTTTTGGGGCTAGAAGCTCGTAAACCTCAACCAGGCCAATACCGGCCATGAGCGCTATCGTAAGTGAACCTATGAACAGGAACCTTGTCCAGATGAGCAACATGGGTAAAGCCACCAATGCCAGACCTAAGATGAGGTAGTCGCTAGCTCTTTTCTTCCTAAATGAAATTCCAAAGAGAGGAACCGCCAGAAAGGCCAGACCGTAGGCCTGGCAGAGGTCACTTAAACCCGTCCTCTGGGTTTCGACTATCGGGGCGTTTACGAAGATTTCCTTTATCAGGTTGTTGAGCTGTCCATAGTGGTGGGACGCGACTACCAAAGTGGCCAGAACCAAAACTCCGGTAATGACGTACCTCGTCTTTCTGTTTTTTGAGAACCTAGCAAGAATTACTAGGATTAAGATTGTCACAACAGCTAAGGAAACGGCGTATTTGAGGTAGAGATAGAGGAATGCGTCCTTTATAAAGCCGAAGTTAAAACCAAACTCTTCGGCAATCTTTTTGCCAAGCCACCTGTTGTAACCGACCATTCCAAAGCCAAATTTTTCTCCGATTGAGTTCGCTATTAACACCCCAAGGACTGTCGAGAGCGCTATGATTACCCCCTCAACTATTTTCTCGTCCCTTTTCAGGACAAAAACTCCAAGGGAAAGCAGGAATGCATTCGCGAGGACGAAGGCGAATATTGGATAGTAAGCCTGCCAGAAGAAAGCTGAGAGCCCCGTTGCTACCCCAGGAATAAGATAAAATGCAAACCTCTCATACTCCCATCGTTTGGGTTTCCACGTTAGTCCCAGGGTTATCCCAAGGAGAGCCACGCTGTACCAGAAGAGCATATAGTTGTCTCCCCTGTAGTAGCCGGCCATGGAGCGGAAGACGTGGCCAAAGCTTACAGCCAGCAGAAAGGCCGACAGAAACGCCTCCTTCTTTCCATAGAGCCTGAGGACAGCCAGGTAAGTGAAAACCACTGTCAGAACGCCGAAGATTACGGGTGTTACCCTGAAGGCGTTGTAGAGGGAGAGGCCGAGGAAATGAAGGAGCTTGTATACATACGCAGGGGTCATCCACAGGCCAAGAGGGTGGAAGAGCTTTATCTGAATTCCCCATGGACCAAGTGCATAGGGGAAGAAGTTTACCCAGCCATGGCTTAACGCGTATCTTATGTATGCTAGGTGAAAGTAGGGATCGTAGCCGAGGAGGTACTTAAAGCGCATTGGAAGGAGCCTGATTACAAGGGCAATTGAGACTATGGTTGGGAGTGCAAACTTTAATTCAAGAAATTTTTTAGATGGGAAAAAAACTTTGTCTGTTACTTTGCTCATCAAACTAACTTTTTCGTCGTTCATTCTTACTCTCCCCTCTGTATTTTCGCATGACCCCCGACAAGGCTCTTCCTAAGCTCTAAGTTCCTTATCTCGCACTTCTCGTCTATGATTGAGCGCCATATAGTAGAATTCCTGATAACGGTCTTCCTGAAGATTATGGAATCGCTAACGTCGGAGTTCTCTATGATGCAGTCTTCGCCAATATAGGCGAAGGGTCCTATGATTGAACGCCCCAGTATCTTTGCACCCTTCTTTATAACTACAGGCGGGATTATCTTAGAGTATGGGCTTATTTGGATTTCCTCTATGTGGCTTTCTTTCATCAAAGTTCTCAGGGCTTCGAGGTAGCTATCGGCAGAGCCTATGTCGTACCAGTACTCGGAAAAGCGGTAGGCCTTAATTGACTCTCCCTTCTTAAGGAGCCACTGGACGAAGTAGCCAGGTGAATCTCTATTTCCATTAGAGAGATAATTGTCAAGAAGTTCCATGACTCTCCTGGGAAAGACATAAACACCCGTGCTTATAAGGGTCGAACGTGGCTGTGCTGGCTTCTCCTCGAAGGCAATCACTTTGTCTCCCTCGAGCACGACAACACCGTAGCGCTTGGCCAGTTCAAAGTCACCCACATCGTAGACTGCTATCAGTGTTTCCCCGCTGTACCTACCCAGAAACTCCGCCAGGGAGAATGAAAAGATGTTGTCGCCAGCTATAACGAGGTAGTCATCGAAGCCGAGCTCCTCGACGGCCTTTCTCATGGCTCCTATCGTTCCCAGCTTCTCCTCCTCATGGAGCGTGTCTTCTATGATTAGCTCAACACCGTACTCATCGGCAACAGGCCTGAAGTTGGACTCAAAGAAGCGGTTCGTTGAGATGTAAACTGGTAAATCCAGCTTCAAAACTTTCTCGAGGATATAATCTATTATCCTCTTTTCACCAACAGGAAGTAAAGCCTTGGGGTTATCTTTAGTTATTGGCCAAAGCCTCGTGGCGTAACCGCCGGCCATTATGAGGACTTTCATCTTTTCACCCTCTATTCCTTGCGGAATAATTAATACAAAAAACTTTCCCAAAACTTAATAATCGTTCCTAGAACTCCAGATGGTGATATCATGAGAGTTCTTGTCACTGGTGGCGCTGGCTTCATAGGCTCACACCTCGTCGACAAACTGATGGAGCTCGGCCACAGCGTCAGAGTTCTCGACGACCTGAGCGCCGGCAGTTTGGACAACGTCAGGCGCTGGCTCGAGCATGAACGTTTCGAGTTCATCAGAGGGGATATGCGGAACCTTGAAGTCGTTGAAAAAGCCGTTAAAGACGTTGAAGCCGTCTTCCACCTTGCGGCAAACCCGGAGGTTAGAATCGGCTCCCAGAGTCCAGAGCTTCTCTACGAGACCAACGTTTTGATAACCTACAACCTCCTCAACGCGATGAGAGATTCTAACGTCAAATACCTCGTCTTCACGAGCTCGTCAACGGTCTATGGAGATGCTGATGTCATTCCCACTCCAGAGGACTACGGCCCGCTGGAACCGATAAGCGTCTACGGAGGGGCGAAGCTCGCGGCCGAGGCCTTGATAAGTGGCTACGCCCATACCTTTGGATTCAGAGCTTTAATCTTCCGTTTGGCGAATATAATAGGTGAGCGCTCCAACCACGGTGTTATCTATGATTTCATCAACAAGCTGAGGAAAAACCCAGAGGAGCTTGAAATCCTCGGCGATGGAACCCAGAGGAAGAGCTACCTCCACGTGAGCGACACGGTTGATGGCATACTTAAAATCTTCGAGCACTTTAAGAAAAGTAACAAAACTGTGGATTTCTACAACCTTGGAAACGACGACTGGATAACGGTTAGAGAGATAGCGGAGATAGTCAGCGAGGAAATGGGCCTCAAGCCGGTCTTTAAGTTCACTGGGGGAGTTGATGGTGGCCGTGGTTGGAAAGGAGATGTAAAGTTCATGCGCCTTAGCATAAAGAAAGCCAAGAGAAGTGGCTGGAGACCGAGGCTTAACAGCTATGAGGCAGTCAGAAAAACCGTTAGAGAGCTTCTTTAACCGAAAACTTTTTAAATTCTCTCTACTCCTTAATCCCGGAAACGCCCCGGTGGTGTAGCCCGGTCAATCATGCGGGACTCTCGATCCCGCGACCCGGGTTCAAATCCCGGCCGGGGCACCATTCTATTGGGCCCGTGGCTCAGCCTGGTCAGAGCGCCCGCCTGATAAGCGGGAGGTCCGGGGTTCGAAGCCCCGCGGGCCCACCAGTTACAAACTTCGCCTGCGCGAAGTTTGACCAAGGTTTGCATGTCCTTTTTGAGGAATCGTAGTTTTAAGGGGTTTTATTCTTGAGCTTGCCCCTTCTTGCCGGTTCTTCTTTAGAATAACGCCCTTCGGGCGTTGATGAGGAGTAGAACTTGTCTTGGCTTGTTTTGTTTGATGAAAAACCCGCTTTGAGTTTGAAATGTTTAGAGGACATGCAAACTTATTCTTGTTATTTTGGTGGAAGTTTATTTTTTGGTCAAACTTTTCAAAGCAAAGTTTGCTTGCTTGTGCAAGCGCTGGCGGAAGAGCATGTGCATCTTCTGTAATGTTCAGATTCTGTGGGGTTTTTACTCACTTGCTCCTTTGGTAAGTGTTTCACTGTCCAAAGCGCCCTTCGGGCGCTGATTAAAGTCAAAACTGCTTGAAAATGTTTGTTTAAGGGATTAAACCCCTTTCAAAGTTACAGTTGGTTAGTGCATGGCTAATCTTTGTCCTTCTTGAATGGCAAGAGCCAATTTTTGGCCAAGCTTTTTCCAAAAGGTTGAAGGAGTAAAGTTTTAACAAAGCTTGAAGGGATTAAGAAAATTTAACTTGGTCTTCTTTTTGCGATCCTAAAAGCAATCTTCGAAAGTTCTCTGGTGGGGCCGCCGAGATTTGAACTCGGGTCTCCGGCTCCCGAAGCCGGAAGGATAGACCAAGCTACCCCACGGCCCCATGCCCGCTTTTAAGGACTTCGGAGAGCTTATAAAGTTTACGCACTACTACGGCAGGGTGTGGGTGAGTGCGGGTTAGTATAATAGTTCCAACATACAATGAGAGAGAAAACCTTCCTGAACTTCTTGAGAGGATTTCGAAAGCCCTCAAGGATTACGATTATGAAATAATTATTGTTGATGACGATTCCCCCGATGGAACGTGGAAGCTCGCCGAAGAGCTGTCAAATAAGTATCCCGTCAGGGTAATTCGGAGAACCGAGGAGAAGGGCCTTTCCTCGGCTGTAATCAGGGGGTTTAAGGAAGCGAAGGGTGACGTTTTCGTGGTCATGGATGCGGACCTACAGCACCCTCCTGAAATAATCCCAGAGCTTTTAAGAGAAATCGAAGAGGGTGCCGACATAGCGATAGCAAGCCGCTATGTTCCGGGTGGAGGCGTTAAGAACTGGTACTGGTACAGGAAGCTTATCTCAAAGGGCGCCATAATGCTCGGTCGCCTGGCCCTTCCAAAGATAAGGAACGTGAAGGACCCCGTGAGCGGGTTCTTTGCCCTCCGGAGGGAGGTTGTGGAAAACGTTGAGCTCAATCCCGTTGGCTTCAAAATCCTCATGGAGATTCTCATAAAGGGCAACTACAAGAAGGTCGTGGAGGTTCCCTTCGTTTTCGGCCTGAGGAAGGCCGGCGAGAGCAAGCTGAGCGGGAAGACGATGCTTAATTACCTGAGGCACCTCTACAGGCTTATGCGCTGGGAAGGGGAACTCGACAGGCTAATAAAATTTTCCATCGTCGGCTTTTCCGGGATTATCGTTAACGAGGGTTTTCTATGGCTGTTCGTTAACCTCGGCATCGACAAGTACGTCGCCAACGTTCCGGCGACAGAACTCGCGATACTCAACAACTTCATCTGGAACGACCTCTGGACGTTTAAGGACCTCAAGAGGAAGCCATTGTGGAAGAGGCTCGTTAGCTTCCACATCGCCGCGTTAACAGGCGCCCTAGTCCAGTGGGCGATATACGTTCCCCTCGTGTGGCTCGGCATTCACTACCTCATAGCTAACCTAGTCGGCATTGGAGCTTCCTTCATAGTGCGCTTCGCAGTTAACAGGCACGTCACATGGGGTTGAATATTCTCCAGGGGGTAACCTTTAATACTGGACTTTCTCTAACCTTTAGGGGGTGCGCGGGAGATGTACGTAGGCGAGCTACTCAAGGGACTCGACAGACTGCCCACCGGCGTTCCGGGACTCGATAACCTCATCGGCGGCGGCTTTCTGCCGGGAAGGGTTTACCTCATTACGGGTCCCCCCGGGAGCGGAAAGACTACCCTGGGAATTCAGTTTCTTGTTGAAGGCGCCAACAACGACGAGAAGGGCCTCTTCATCTCGCTCTTTGAAACGCAGGACGTTATCTTACGCGATATGCTCCGCTACAACTTCGGAATCCTCGAACACTTTCAGTCAAAGAAGATAGCCTTCTATGACCTCGGCGAGATTCTCTTGAGTGCCAACCGCGAGCTAACGTGGGAGGAGTTATTCAAGCTTCTCATCGAAATTATCAAGCGCGAAAAAGCAAAGAGGGTCGTGATTGACTCCTTCAGCCTCTTCGAGTCCTTCGTCAGCGACCCGGCCGGAAAGAAAAAGGCCCTGGGAAGGTTCGTCAGACTGCTCCGCTCCCTTGAGGTTACGACACTTCTCCTCGCGGAGATGCTGAGCTCCGAAAAATACACCGACGAATACTACCTCGCGGACGGCGTCATAGTGCTCCACCACTTCATGCGCAACTACCAGATGGTGAGAGCTCTCCAGATACTCAAGATGCGTGGCGTTCCCCACGACAGCAACCTTAAGAGGCTTCGCTTCACAACCGACGGAATAAGGGTCTATCCGGAGGCCCCGCTATGACAGACGAGAAGAAGGCCCTCCTTAAGGAGGCCTACCAGTTCGGCTACTTCGTCGGTCTTAGAGGACACAGCGAGTGGGCGGAGTGGGTTAGGCAGAAGAGGGAAGAGCTCTACCAAAGGGCAGAGGAGCTGGGAATTTACGAGCTGGTTAAGGACGCATACCGGAAGGGAAAGGAACTCGGAAAGAGGGACAGGGAGGAGAAGCTCTACGAGGGCCTCGTTGCAAAGGTCGAGAGGGAAGAGGAGCCGAGGGTAAGAAAGGTCGTCTCGTCCAGGGTTGAGACCAAACCACCGGAAGAAACCTCAATCGAGCGCGATTACTTGGAGTTCATCCAGAGCACAAAGCTGACAATGCCTCCCGAACTGCTCGACTCCCTCAAGCATCTGGAGCCCCCGAAGATGCTCCGCCTTGAGTAGGCAACCTTTTATACTTCTTTCTCCACGTTAATACGGTGACCTTCATGAAGTTACCCGATGTCCGGCTCAGTCCAGAGCGTATTCTGAAGGATATTTCTGAGATAGGGGAGTTCCACAGGATTCAGGGTTCACGGGAACTCGTTGAGAGCGTTAAGTTCATCAAAGAAAAGCTCGACTCCTTTGGCGTTGAGAACGACCTTCTATCGGACTCCTACGACGGAAAAACCTGGCACGGAACCCTGGCTTCCCCCATAGCGTGGAACCCCATTCGCGGTGAGCTTTCCTACGACGGGAAGAGGCTCACGACCGAGGAGAGCCCGCTCCTGATAATGGCCCACTCTCCGGAGGGAGAGGTCAAAGCTGAAGTCCTGCCGATTTTCCGCGAGGAAGACTGGGATGACGCGGAGGGAAAGGTCGTTGTCGTAAACAAGGACTGGAGAAACGCCTACAGGAAAGCCAACGAAGCGGGAGCAAAGGCCTTCATAGCCCACCGGGAGGGGACTGGAGAGTTCTACCCCTACATAGGCCTTTTTCTTACAAAAGAAGACCTTGAATGGGCGAAGATTCCAGCCTTGGCAGTTCCCGAGAGCGTCGCGAAGGATATGGTTTCCAAGTCCCTCAAAGGTAGCGTTGAGGTTAGCCTCTCGGTTCAGGTTGAAAGGCCCAAGAGAGAAGACCTCCCAATGCTCTACGCGAAGGTGGGCGAACCGCCCTACATAGTTTTCTCTGCCCACATCTGCCACCCGAGGCCTGGGGCCAACGACAACGCGAGCGGGAGCGCGATGCTAATCGAGCTGGCGAGGAAGCTCAGCGAGGCTTACAAGTACTCATTCCGCTTCGGCTTCGCCTTCCTCTGGGTTCCCGAGCATCATGGGACACAGACCTTCTTCGAGAGGGCGAAACCGGGAGAATATTACGCGAACATAAACCTCGACATGGTTGCAGGAAGCCCGGACAGGAGCGGTTCAACGCTGATGCTCGTGAGAACCCCGTTCTCGCGCTTTTCCGTGGTTTCCGGCCTGCTTGAGCACTTTCTCTGGAGGTTTAACAGAAAAGAAAAGAGCTTCTCCGGAAGCGAGATTCCTGCCATAGCGTTTAAGCCCTATCCCTACGAGATGGGAAGCGACCACGACGTCTTCAACTTCTTTGGGGTTCCGGGGACTATGCTGATAACCTGGCCCGACAGGTTCTACCATTCAAGCGGGGACACGGTTGAGAAGGTCAGCCTGGAGACGATTTCAATAATCGGCAACGCAGTTCTTTCCACTGCCCTCTCGCTCGCGGAAGGAGAGGGGAAAACGCTGGGAAGGTTCGCGAGGGGCTACGCGATGAAAGTCCTCGGCGAGCTCTCGATGGCCAGAGATACCGAGGAGAGCGAGAGGCTTGTAATGAAGGGCCTCGCGAGGGATTCGGAATTCCTTGGGTTGAACCTCGGTCACGATTTTGATGATGAACCCTGGCTCCACTGGAAGGCCAGAGGAGTTCTAAACGAGAGGCTGATTAGAGCGAGGAACGGAAACTGGGAGGAGTTCAGAAAACTCACCGAGGACAGAAGGGTTTACTCCCAGCTCCACGAGCTGTTAATGCTCTCAGAGATTCTTCCGAAGGAGAGGGCCTTTAGAGCTCTTTCTGAGGAATACGGTAAAGTTGAAAGGGAAAAACTCGAAAAGCTTGTCGAAATCCTTGAGGAGGCGAAAATAGTCATTCCTTCTTGAGTTCCCTTTCTATTTCGCCTATCCTCTCAAGGATATATCTTTTAAGGTTCTCAAGAAGCTCCGCGGGAGAAACTGCCGTGTATGTGTAACCGAGCCAGCCTTGCTGGATTAGCTCCCTCTTCAGCATTCCCCTTCTGTAGAGGTTGAGCACGTGCTCTCTGACGGAACGCTCGCTTATTCCGAGCTCCCTGACTATTTCGGTTATCCTCATGGGTTTTCGCTTTTCGAGAAGGAGACGGTATATCCTGAGCTCCGTTTTCTTGACTCCCAGTGAGCGGAGGAGCGCTTCCAGTCTCTCGTAAACGTCGTTCATCTCTCTCACCATTTAGGTTCTCACCTATGAAAAACAAACTTCATAAGTGTTAATAAGTCTTTTCCCTACCACTTCCAGTAGCTTTTCGTGAAGAGCACGAGGGCTGTCACTATCTCCAGTCTGCCGAGCCACATCAGGAAGAACATGAGAATCCTTGTGGAAGGCGGGAACACCAGATAGTTTGCCATCGGCCCCACTGCCCCGATGCCGGGCCCTATGTTTCCGAGGGTTGCCGCAACGGCACTCATTGAATCCGCGAGGGTGAGGTTCGCTCCGTTGGTTGTCCCGTTGATTACCACAACTAGAGACGAGACAAAAAAGATGACAAAATAGAGGGCTATGAATGCCAGAGCTCCCCTCACAGAACGTTCCTCGACGGGCTTTCCTCCCAGCTCTATCGACTTCACGGCCGATGGGTGAAACGCCTGCAGAAGCTCCCTCTTTATCGCCTTAATCCCGATTATCCACCTAACAACCTTGATGGAACCCGCGGTGGACCCGCTCGACCCACCTATGAACATGGCGAAAAACAGCACAGCCTGAGCGGGGAGCGTCCAGTTGGCGAAGTTCATTGTCGCATAACCCGTGGTCGTTACTATCGAAGTTACCTGAAAGAGGGCCTGCCTGAAAGCAGTGGATAAAGAAAACCCGTACTGGTTTACGAGCATCGGGACAAGAATGGTGGACAGCCCGATGAGTATTAGGACGTAAACCCGGAACTCCTCGTTTTTCCTGATTCTGAAATCCCTCCTCAGAAGATACCAGAAGAGTGCAAAGTTAGCGCCCGCCAGTATCATGAAGACTATGATAACCCACTGGACTGCCGGTGAAAACGCTTCGATTGAAGCCGCGAGCGGGGAAAACCCTCCCGTGCTCATGGTTGTGAAGGCATGGACGAGGGCCATATAGGGGGTCATTCTCGGTGCAAGCCCAAGGTAGTGGAGCAGGACAAGTATTGCCGTTTCAAGGAGAGTGAGGCCGATGTATATGCCCCAGAATATCCTCGCCGTCTGCCGTATATGGGGCGTGAGTTTCTGTAGCTGTGGCCCGGGGGCCTCGAGGCTCATGAGTTCAGCCCCACCAACGCTGAGCCGGGGGAGAATCGCTATGGCCAGAACGACGATTCCCATTCCCCCGAGCCACTGGGTCAGCTGACGCCAGAAGAGGATTGCCTTTGAAGGCTCGTTGAAGTTGTCAAGAACCGTCGCTCCTGTTGTAGTGAACCCGCTCATGCTCTCGAAAAGTGCATTTACCGGGTCTGCGAGGGAACTCTTTCCGGAGATTACGTATGGCAACGCCCCTATGACCGCGACCACAAGCCACGCAAGAGATACTAGGAGAAAAGCCTCCTTGGTTCCTATCTCCGGGTTTCTATCGAGGGTGCGGAGAAAGA
Source organism: Thermococcus sp. (assembly GCF_027011145.1). Lineage (NCBI taxonomy): Archaea > Methanobacteriati > Methanobacteriota > Thermococci > Thermococcales > Thermococcaceae > Thermococcus > Thermococcus sp. The sequence continues at coordinate 14,343 of NZ_JALVAO010000003.1, forward strand.
GCCCGAGGCCAAGGCTTATCACCATGGGAATCAAAAAGGGCTTTACCGATGTTCCACTGGTCAGGGCGACAATCATCGGCAGGATTAACGTGAGCCCGAGGAGAACAACTATCTCTCCGAGGAGGGACAACACGGCTTTAATCCTCATAGTTCAAGTTCCCCCAGCCTTTCATCTTCAACAACGATTGTCGCGATGTCCCCCTTCCTGAGGGTGAAGTTTCCCCCAGGGATTATCGTTTCTCCCTCCCTGAGAACCGGTCCGAGAATGGCCCCAACTTCATCCGGTTTTTTGCCGGCGAGGTTTTCTCCTATCTCAACGGCAAGAACCGTCACTCCGGGAATACCCGAGACGATTCCAAGAATGTGCTCCCCCTTAATGGCCAGAACTATTCTTTCAGCGGTCTCTATCTCGGGACTGACAACGAATATACCGTTTTTCTCAAAAATATCGCTGAAGTACTGTTCGTGGACTATGGAAAACACCCTTTTGACCCCGGACTTCACCGCGATGAGGCTCGCGAGGAGGTTGTGGCTGTCTTCTCCGAGACATGCAATTCCCAAATCCGCCCGGTTCAGTTCTTCCCCGCGCCAGAGATTCTGGTCAAATACATCTCCCTGAATCACAAGGACAGAATCGAGCTTTTTTTGAAGCGTATTCAGCTCTTTTCTCGTCCCTCTCAACAAGTTTTACGTTGTAGACCTTCTCGGAAAGCATTTCAGCCAAGAAAATTCCCGTTTCACTTCCCCCCATTATGAGTACATTTTGTGGCCTCTGGGCTCTGTACGTTCTCCTTATCTCGTCAAGGGTTCCTATTACGAGTGTTCTCCCCTTTATCTCGACACTCCAGAGGGTTTCCGGGGCCGAAAGAACGTCCCCAACGTAGAGCTCTCCGTACAGTTTCCTCAGAAACCGTATCTGGGGATACTCGACAACGTTTATTATGCTCCGGGCAACGAGGGGAACGGCGCACACCATCGTGTCAACGCCAAGGGCCTCCCTCCCACGCCCCCAAACGCGCAGGTATTCCATGTTTTTGACCCTTGCAATCGTCCTGGGGTTCGATAGGGTTTTTGCGAGTGAACAGACAACGATGTTGACGTTATCGTTGTTGGTTGTGGCTATCACGTAGTCGGCATTATAAACGCCGGCCTCTTCAAGGGTATCGGGCAGGGTTGCATCCCCCTCAACCGCAAGAACGTCAAGGGAATACTGAAGCTCATCAACGAGCCTTCCGTTTATGTCAACGACAGTTACATCGTGCCTTTTGGATAAGTGCTCCGCAACTCGCCTCCCAACTCTCCCGGCACCCACAACTATTACCTTCATGGATACCCCTGTATGCTAGGTGGTCAACAACTTAAAGTTGATGGTTCAAACGTCAATGGCTCCGAGGTAAATCCCCTCGGGAAGGAACAGCTCGGCTTTTTTCGCGTTCCTCAGAAACGGGACGAGCTTCAGCCCCTCCCTGACGTCGAAGCCCTCTATGTATGGGTTCACCGTCGGCAGGACGAGGAACTTTCCGGTTCTAACGAAAACCTTCACCTTTCTCGCAACCCCGCCGGATTTGAGCGTGTAGGCCGGATGAGCGTGGCCAAGGAAGGCCTCATCGAAGTCTATCCGGGGTAACTTCGTATGGCCGTGAAGGAAGAGCTGACCGTCGATTAGAAAATACTCTCGCACTTCGACGTTCGAGAAGCGCTTGGCAACTTCCTCAATCCTTCCATCGTGGTTGCCCTTTGCGATTAAAACCCTAACGTCCCCCAGTGTCGAAAAAAAGCGGAGTAACATCTCCTTCAGGCGGAAACTCAGGCCGAGCGGTTCCTTTAAGTCCCCGAGAATTACCAGGGAATCCGCGTTGCTTTCAAGGACGAACTCCGCGAGCTTTTCCTCCAAGTGCGTTCTAATCCTAAGGCCCCGTGAGAGCTCAAACCCTATGTGGGGGTCCGCAATGAGAAGCGTTTTTCCCAGGGAGGTATCAATCAAAAGGGATAAATGCTCGAAATCGGAAAAAGGAGACATAGAACCACCGGGCATCAGATAAGCCCGCGCTCCTTCCTGCGCTGTCTCTTGAGGCGCCTAATCCTCTTCTTAATCCACTTCCACCTCATCCTGCCCTTCTTCTTCCACTTCCTTGGCCTGCGCTTCATGAGCATCACCCCTGAGTTCCTTCAGCCTTAGCTCAGGAAGTCCCTTTTTAAGCTTTTCTCAGGGTTTGAAACTTCCCAAAATCCGCCAATTTTTGTTCGGAAAACTTTACAAGGGGTTTTGGCTGGCCAAACTTTCCCCTATTTAACGCCCTTTTCAACCAGTTTAAGACATTCTAATCCCCTACTTTTGTTCATGCGTTGTTGTTCGTATCTCATCGGGACTTTGTCCAGCAAAAATCCCTTCTTTTAGCTAGAGCATCAACTAAAATCGCGATTCGGCCTCCGCTAAGCTTATTTATCTCATAGGAGTACTCTAAGGGGTGATGCTCATGAAAGTTGCCTACATCCAGATGGAACCGGCCTTTCTGGAACCAGAAAAGAACTACTCAAAGGCCGAGAGACTCGTGAGGGAAGCGAGGGAAAAGGGGGCCCAGCTGGTCGTTCTTCCCGAGCTCTTTGACACGGGCTACAACTTCGAGAGCAGAGATGAGGTTGAAAGCGTTGCCGGCCAGATTCCCGACGGCCCAACGACGGAGTTCCTCGTGGAGCTCGCTAGGGAAGAGCAGGTTTTCATAGTTGGAGGAACGGCGGAAAAGGACGAGAGGGGAAACCTCTACAATTCGGCCGTTGTGGTGGGCCCGCTCGGCTGGGGCTACATTGGGAAGTATCGCAAAATCCACCTCTTCAACAGGGAAAAGCTCTTCTTCAAGCCCGGAAACCTCGGCTTCCACGTCTTCAACATTGGCATAGCGAAGGTAGGGGTCATGATATGCTTCGACTGGTTCTTCCCCGAGTCAGTTAGGACGCTGGCTTTGAAGGGAGCGGAGATAATAGCCCACCCGAGCAACCTTGTTATGCCCTACGCTCCTAGAGCAATGCCGATTAGAGCCCTGGAAAACCGCGTTTATACAGTAACGGCCAACAGAATCGGGGAGGAGAGGGGCTTGAGGTTCATAGGGAAGAGCACGATAGCCTCACCAAAGGCCGAGGTTCTGGCCATGGGTAGCGAGGATAAAGAAGAGGTCGCCGTCGTTGATGTAGACCTCTCGCTGGCGAGGGACAAGAGGATAAACGAACGCAACGACGTATTCAAGGACAGAAGGCCCCAGTACTACGTCTTGTAGGGCCCCCGAAGGTAAATTATGTCCCCAACGTTAACTACTCCATGCTCGCTTTTCCTTATTATCCTTGCCTCCTCAAAGAGGGCCTTTCCGATTCCAGCCAACCCGGCCAGGTCCCAGTAGCGCGTTTCTATCTCGCCAATCTTCTCCCAGCCGGGCAGTTTGTAGTAGCCACGCCGTATTACCCCCCTCACCGGGTTGTAGCCCTCGTCGAGGGAAATTACCGTGTAGTCCTCGCCCCTTACCTCCGGCACAATCTCGCGGTAGGCTCTCCTGTAAAAGAAGGCCCCGAAGCGGTCCATCTCTTCAAGCAGGAAGACGCCGTCGTTTTCAATGACCCTCGCAACGTTTCTGAATAGTTCAGCCGTTTGAAACGGGTCGAAGTGGGGCATCGTGTAGCCGAAGATTAAAGCCACGTCAAACTTTCCGAGCTTTCTCAGGTCGTCGAGGCAGTCCATAACGGCCCCGTAGATTTCTCCGCTAGTCCAGTTTTCAACGAGGAGCAAGTCCTCCTTTCTCTTGTCCACGACCGTAAGGGAAGCTTCGTAGCCCCACTCCTTCAGTGTCTCATAAAGGGAAGCTCCCGCAATTCCAGTTCCCGCACAGAGGTCGAGAATTCTAAGCTTTCTCCTCTCCGGGAAGAGGTTCTCCTTGACGGCCCAGTTGAAGAAGGAGCGTAAGCCGATGAACCTGTTCTGGGCGACTTCGCTTTTTGGGTCCATAAACGTTCTCAGGTAGCGGTAGAGCTCCTCCATGCTCCCACCTTTGGCCCTTCTCGCGAAGGGTTTTAAACCCATCGAAAGGTTTAAGACCTTGTCAACTTACATAGGTTGACGAGGGGTGATAACAATGGCACGTTTTCAAGGCCACCCAATTGAAGATGCAATAGTCATACTCATCGGAGGACTTTATTTTGTCTCACTTCTAACAAAAGCCAGCTGGCTAGTGACACTTGGAGGGATTATGGTCATGATTTTCCTCCCAACATTTCTCTTCGGCAGGAAAGTAGAGATTCGTGGGGATAGAATAGTCCTCAAATTTGAGTGGCCACCGTTTTTCCCCAAAATAGAAGTCTCCCCCGGAGATATTGTAGAAATAATTGACCTTGAGCAGGCTGAAGAAGTGCCTCCAATAAAATACCACAAAAAGGCACTAGGATTTACCCTTCTGTGGCTTTTGGTCGGCTTTACTGGGTTAATTGAGAAGCCAGAATGGGCTTTTGTTTGGACTGGGTGGATTTACTGGGGAATCATTGGGTTTCTGACTCTAATTTTTCCTAAGAAGCTCAGAAAACAGGGTGCGATTGTTCTCCTTAGCTTCAGCGTGATAGTGTCTTACGTACTCTATTTGCTAAACGTTAGCTTGTATCCATTCTACATCTTTCTGGGTTTTATCCTCGTCCTTTCGTATCTCACAGACCTCCGAGAGAAAGCCATTATCTTAGTAACAGAAAAGGGCACTTATTTCATATATTCAATTGACTATAAGGAGTTAGTTGAACTCCTAAAGACCATAGGGAGGCTTTCGAGCGGTGGTCCAAATGTTCAAACTGCCTGAGGGCATGGAGCGGGTCTGGCTCATGAAGGCCAAAGGAATGCGCGAGGTGGAGGTAGCCCAGACCCTCGGGATTTCAAGGCAGGCCGTCAACAAAGCCCTGAAAGAGGCGAGGGCAAAGCTCTTCGAGGCCTTTTTCGGCCTTGCCGAGGTTTTCTCGTGGGAGGTAGCGAGGGTAAACGTTGAGAAGGGCTTCATGGTCGCTCGGGGAAAGTGTGGCAATGAGAACGTGCGCATCTATGCATTCTATATTCCGGGAAGGGGAGTAAGGGCGTTTTTTGAAGGGGAGTTCCCGGAGTACATTCTGAAGCACGCGGTCGAGATGGGAATAATCGAAAAGCCCGATAAAAAAGAACTCGTGAAGGCGCTTGAGGGCTAATAGTAGCCCTCCTCGTAGGCGCTAGTTAAAGCTATGAAGGCCGCATAGAATACCGCCCTAAGGGAAGCGAGGAGCACCGTCGTTCCAAGGCAGGCAAGCATGAGGAACATCAGCCACGTCATTGGAAGAAATGGTGAGAGGACTACAAGGAGGAGGCCCGTTATTATCGTCCCGATTCCGGAAACGCGGTTGGCCTTTCTCCTCGTGCGCCCCGAGGGGTATGTGTAGCCTATCCTGAAGCCAATTCCCGGCTCGTCCCCCGCTTTAAACGTTAGCAGGCCAGCTATTATAAGAAAGGCTCCGAGGAAGACCGCCCAGAGGATTCTGAGGAGCTCATACCCTCTCATTACCCTTCACCGTGAAAATCCTGTACGTTCCTAGGAATGCAAGGGCCAGAAGGAGCCATATGGAGTAAGACACCGTTTTTAACGGGAGCTTTCCCGCATTGTACAGAACAACCGCGGAGAACACCAGAACGGTTCCGAAACTCATAAGCGTGTTGAACTCAAACCATCCGAGGGGTGAGAACCGCTCCCTTCCAGCGGAAAAGCCCGGGTTTCTTCCGAGAACTGTCAGAAGGAAAAAGAGCCCCCATGTTAATACGGGCACTCCCAGAGCTCCCCACGTCCGTGACATGAAACCGTTCGGAGTTCCGGAGGCATTGAAATGAACCGCAATAATTTCGGGAAGTTTATCCCAGTTCAGGGCGACGATGAGGAGATATACACCCAGAAAGGCCAGCTGGAGGAAAAGGTAAGGCCTGATGTTCACAAGTATTCTTCTTCCGGCGGGTTTTTCAGGGGCTTCCATTGACAGTTCTTCCATCTCGTAGGTCTTCTTGGCAACGGCTATTGGAACGATTAAACCTCCAATGAGCCCCGCAACCATGACGAGCATGAATGTAACCTCCGATGCGTCCAGCAGGGAGAGGCCGACCAGAATAAGGGAGAAAAATACAAAAAACAGCCCTCCAACTGTGTTGGCCTTTTTCCATGCTTCTTTTGAGACGTAAGTGTAGCCCACCCTAACCCCGATGAAGGGGTTCTGTTTGTTCCTGACTGCGAGAGTCAGGAGGCCAGCTAAGAGAAACGTAACTGAGATGAACATTTCAAAGGCGTCCAATCCCATCACCCCACCTTTCAAGGATTCTGATTATAGTCTCAACCTCCTCTCTCAGCTCGTTCAAGATTTCCCTTCCGAGGTCGGTCAGGCGGTAGTACTTCCTCGGCCTGCCGTTGACTTCCACCCAGAAGTCCTCGACGAGCTTGTACTTCTTCAGGCTCTTGAGGATATCGTAGAGTGCCCCCTCGCTCGGGACGAGTTTGCCATCACTCACCTCGCTTAGCCTTTTCCTTATCGCGTAGCCGTGCAGTTCACCCTCCCTCTCCAGGAGGGAGAGAACCAGGTATGAGTATAGGCCAGAGCGGAGTTCCTTTCTGAGCTTTTTCAGTGCCCTTTCCTTCGGATTCCCGAGCAATCCCCCTTACCTCCACGTGAATACAGGGTGGAAAATAAAAACTTCACCACTTCACTGAAGGCTCTTCGCTCTCGGCCTTTGCCAGGGGGAGGAGTCTTGGAAGGACTGTCAATGAGATTCCAAGCATAATCCCATAGCCTGCCAAGAGGAGGAATCTCGATTGGGCCACGTGCCAGTAGGAGGCCATGCTGTCAACGACCCAGTGGACGAGAACCATTGTTAACAGGGCCTTTCTTCCCCAGCCGTTTCTGTAAGAGTACGCAAAGAGAACCGTTGTGGACGTATGGAAGAGTAGCGCAAGGGTTCTCTCTACAAGACCCAGAAGGGAACCTCCAGCGATGGCCGAGATAATTGCCACGTAAATGGCCTCGCCGAGTCCAAAGCCAACGCCTACGTACGCCGCTTTTCCGAGGGTTTTGTCCCTGGAGAAGTAGTACTTCAGCGGTTCCTGGACGAGGCCCGCTATTAAACCGCCCCAGAGGGAGAGAACGACGGGATTGGTTATACCAAGGTAGCCCGGAATCATCTGTATCGGGGGTTGAACCACGAGTACGGGAATTATCAGGAACGCTCCGAGGATAAGCTCCCCGGCATGGAACCTCCTTAGGTACGCCCAGATTAGGAGTAAACCCAGCAGCCCTCCGAGGAGCGGATAGACCGCTTTTCCCGGACTAAAACCCGGGGCGAAATGGAAGCCTTCGACTTTCCCATCTTTTACCGTGACGCTCACGGTGTAGTTGCCTTTCTCGGCTATAACACGGTAGTAGTAGATTTGATATCCGCCTTTCTCCTCCGTTTTCTCGAGCTTGTAGCCCCTAATTGGCCCGTATTCCTTCACAAGTTCACTTCTGATGCCATTGAACACTTTCTCGGTAAAGAGCTTCTTCATGTCGTCCCCGAGATACGGCTCAACGAGGGAGTAGTTACCTGTTTTAAGGGCTTCCATCATTGCCTCTTGAGGCGTTAAAGCGGAAACGTAGCCCAGGAGAATCAGAAAAGCGAGAAGCGCCAGAAGGCGTTTCATATGAATCACTCCGGTTCAACTATAACGGCGGTTCCAAAGGCGTAAACTTCCGCCATTCTCTGGCCGACGTTGGATGTCATAAAGCGCATCCCTATTACAGCGTTTGCACCCATTTCCTTGGCGTTCTCAATCATCCTCTGGAGTGCTATCTCCCTTGCCTCTGCCATCATCTCGGTGTACTCCTTAACTTCCCCGCCAACGAGGTTTCTTAAACCGGCAAGAATGTCCCGGCCGAGATGAGTTGCCATAACGACCCCTCCCCGGGCGAGCCCCTTGACCTCAACAATCCGATAGCCGGGAATTTTCTCCGTGGTAACGACAATCATGGTCAGCCCCCCAATACCTCGAACTTCGAGGTATTATACGCGAGGGAACTATAAAAGGGTTTTGCTACAAAAATGAAGAAAAACGGGTGGTTCAAGAAGAGTCGTAGTAGACTACGTAGGTGTCATCATCGTCGTAGATTTCCTGTGGGGCAACTCCCCAGAGGTATTCCCAGTAGAAGCCCGGATGTGCGTCGATATCAGGGCCTCCCGCCGCCATGTATGATGCCCACACGAGTTCGGAACAGTAATAGCTGTCTCCATAGACCTCTTTTGTCCACCATCCCCAGTCATAGGGTTTACCAAGCTGTTGAAGGGCAAATCTGACCGCTGCCTCCCTCACTTCGTTTGTTGTATCAACCCTGAGAACCGCCACCGTGTCATACCTCTTTAGGAAGTCCGATAGATAAACGGTCCTGACTTCACTTGGGTTATCCCATGCTTCGACAACCACCCAGTCCTGGGCAGAGGAGTCATAGTACGCTATTATACCAGTGTGAGTCCAGTATCCTGGAATTATAAGATCTGATATAGGGTTGTGGCCAATTACTATATCTCCTGGGATAATACCCGTGGGATATGGGTGGGAATAGTCCTGGGACAGACTTGAAGACGCTGAAACGGGGCTCAATGTTACAAGCAACAGCAACATTCCCAATATCGGTGCAACTTTCTTCATTTGATGCACCTCCAAGTAGACTTTAGTATTTTTTTGTTCAACAATGCTTAATAAACCCTTCGAATAAATTTGTGGCGTGTCTAAAAAATTTTATTTTGCAATATGTTATACAGAAAACTCTATATCCCATTTTGAGTGTTAATTAACTCCCATTAGTAACATTTCCGATGAAAATTTAAACCCATCAAAACAGGGTTTAGTGGGTGGTTAAATGTACGAGATTCCCCTCGATGAGATACTCGCCGAACTGCGGAGGCTCAACGCTAACCGTGTCCTCATACAGTCCCCAGAGGGTCTCAGAAGGGAAGCTGAAGAGTTGGCCAGTTTCCTTGAAAATAAAGGAATTGAGGCCATCCTACACGGAGAAGTTAACTACGGCGCCTGCGACCCAGCGGATTTGGAAGCAAAACGGCTTGGTTGCGATGCTTTAATCCATCTCGGGCACAGTTATATGACGCTTCATCTCGAAGTGCCAACAATTTTCGTTCCGGCCTTTTCCGAAGTGGACGTTATTCCGTCCCTGAAGAAAAACCTCGGGGAAATAAGAAAACTTGGGGAGAAAATAGCCCTCGTAACGACTGCCCAGCACATCCACAAACTTGGCGAAGCGAGAGAGTTTTTGGAAAAGCAGGGCTTCGAGGTCGTAATCGGTAAGGGGGACTCCCGCGTTTCCTGGCCGGGACAGGTTCTCGGGTGTAACTTTTCAAGTGCAAGAGTAGATGCTGAGGGGATTCTTTTCATAGGTTCAGGCTACTTCCACCCCTTAGGGGTTGCCCTTGCTACAAAAAAACCAACTCTGGCAGTAAACCCTTACTCTGGCGACGCAATTTGGATGACCGAGGAGGCAGAGAGACTAATCAGAAAGCGCTGGGCTCAGATAGCAAAGGCTATGGACGCGAAGAGCTTTGGGGTTATAGTAAGCACGAAGAAGGGGCAACTCCGCCTTGCTGAGGCCAAACGCATACTCAACCTCCTCAGGGAGCACGGGAAAAAAGCAAAGCTTATAGCAATGGACCACATAAGCTATCCAAAGCTCGAAGGTTTTCCCTTCGATGCCTACGTCGTCGTTGCCTGTCCGAGGGTTCCGATGGACGACTACGAGAACTGGATGAAGCCCGTGCTAACTCCAAGGGAAGTGGAGCTACTTCTGGGGCTGGGGGAGGACTACGAGTTCGATGAGATACTCGGGACCGAGCGGAGAACTGATGAGCCCCTTGGCATAGCCGTTCACGGTGTAGAGAAATGAAGAAAAAGCACCTTGCTATGACCCTTTCAAGGCTTGAGGGCTTTAGGAATCCAAAACCCGAGCTGGAGCAGTATCGAACCCCAGGGGATGTAGCGGCTGAACTCCTGTGGCTTGCTCATTCCGCGGGGCATATAGCCGGCAGGACTGTTGCTGACCTGGGTGCCGGAACAGGGGTTCTCTCAATCGGGGCAAAGCTCCTTGGTGCTAGGAAGGTCTACGCGGTTGAGAGTGACAAAGAGGCCCTTGAAGTCGCCAGAAAAAACGCGGAAGCCCTTGGACTTGAGGTCGAGTTCATAAACGCCAACGTCTCTGAGTTCAATGAAAGTGTTGACACCGTTGTTATGAACCCACCCTTCGGGAGCCAGAGGAGACACGCTGACAGGCCCTTCCTTATGAAGGCCTTTGAAGTTGCAGATGTTGTTTACTCAATACATCTGGCAAAGCCTGAGGTTAGAAATTTTATTGAACGATTCTCCGATGAGTTTGGATTTAAGGCTTCCCTGTTGAAAACATTACCCTTTGAAATACCGGCTCAATTCCACTTTCACAAAAAGAAACTTAAGAGAATTCTCGTTGATATATACTTCTTTGAGAAGTATCTTCGTTAATATCAGGCTTCGCCGAAAAAAATATATTGGTCAATCTGCAATATTTAACTTGAAGGATATAATCAAGGTCGGTGACATAAATGCCCCCACGTGGTCTTGATGCCCTGCTTAAAAAGTGGGAGATGAAGGATTTAATCAGGCGAGCTCGGAAAAGCGATGAGGCCTTGGTAGAACTTTTAAAAGGAATAAGGTCAGAGGACACTGACGTTAAACTTGCTTCACTCTCCGCGCTTCTGGAGCTAGTTCAAAGTTCCAACTGGCGCGAAAGAAAGAGAATTCTCGAAATGGGATTTGATGTTCTCATAGATACACTGTTTTCTCAAGACGAAAGAGTTCTTTGGAGAACTCTTGCTATTTTATCAACGCTCCTTAAGAACAACCCTCTAAACGGCAGTAGACTTCTCAAACTTGTGAAAGCATTGACGAACCTTGCCGATACTAAGAGCCCTCTGGTGTGGGATGAGCTTCTCAACGTTGTCGATAGCGTAATGGCTTCCTACGTTGACGATAATGTAGCCCAGGAACTCAAGGAAATTCTCAACAAAGGAACAGCGAGTGAGGCAGTGATAGTGGCAATGATTCTTCTTGAAATTGGAGCGATAGACAAGGATTGTTGGACAACTCTTGTTGAAAGAATTGCGAGTGCACTCCTCAGCGGCGAGCCGAGGCTCGTTGATGCTGGTCTGGTTGCATCACTCAAGATATCGAAGCTCCCGCCCGTTTATCCTATGGACGTCCTTATTAAAGAGCTCCTTCCAGCGTTGAGAAAGGCAATGCTTAACTGCGACGACCACATAAGAAAGGCAAAGGCCATTGAAGTCTTCGATAAATTGAGGGAGACCCTGGTGAGGTACTACCGCTTTAGGCCTAAAGAAGCCCAGCGCGTTGTTGAGGAGCTACTGAGCATCGGTCTGGTCGATGAGGCCTACCTGATTTCCTCCGCTATAGGTACGATTCCAACGTCTCCATGGGAATTCTATGGAAACAGGGGTAAGCTCTGATGCCAAAGCTCAAGCTGAGTGACAGACAGCTCTACGCCCTCATCGAGGCCGTCGAACTCGGGGAGGAGATAAAACCGAGCCAACAAGCAAAGAGGAAAGCTTTCTCCAAATACAGAATAGAGGGCTGGGAGAACTCCAAGCTTACCGGGATTTTTTACTCGATTCAACGACGACTCGGGCTCATAGACGAGGTTATAGGTGAGCTCGTCGGCGTTTCTCCGCTCATTTTAGACCCCTGGCTGAGGGCAACGCTTAGGGTGGCCGTTGAGGTTGCCGTTTTCAGGAACCCGAACGAAAAGACCCTGCAACACCTTAAGGGACTTGCCAAGTTCCTCTCAAGCAGAACCCACCCCTATGTGGGCTATTACTATTACGACCTCCTCCCAAAGGTTATCAACTACGTCCCGAGGCTGGACTCTGAGGAAAAGAGGCTGAAGTGGGATTACCTGTTTCCGGAGTGGTTCATCGGAAAGATGCGCGAACTTCTGGGTGACGAAGCGGAGGAGCTCCTTAAGGCCCTCAACAAAACCCTTCCGGTTAGCTTGAGGGTAAACGGGCTGAAGGCAAGCGTTGAGGAAGTCGAGGATTACCTTATGGAAAGAGGCCTCCTCTTTGAGAGGAGCGAGAGGGTTAAGACAGTAATCAGGGTTCTCGACCCCTTCAACCCCGGGAAGCTGATGGAGAGTGGTCTGGCCCTTCCGCAGGAGGAAGCTTCGGCCGTTGCATCGCTAATCCTTGACCCAAAGCCCGGTGAAACGGTTGTTGACCTGGCCGCGGCCCCCGGGGGAAAGACCGCCCATATGGCCGAGCTGATGAGCAACGAGGGAAAGATATATGCTTTCGACGTTGACCCCGAGAGGATTAAGCGCATGAGGAAAATCCTTCGGTGGGCCGGCGTTGAAATAGCGGAGGTAAAGAAGCTCGACGGCAGAAAGGCCCCGGAAGTGCTTGGGGAGGGTATAGCGGATAGGGTTCTTCTGGACGCTCCCTGCACGAGCGACGGGACGATAGCGAAGAACCCAGAACTGAGGTGGCGGTTGAGGGAGAAGAACATTCCCAAGGTAGTTTCCCTACAGAAAGAGCTCCTCGAGAGCGCGTGGAGACTTTTAAAGCCCGGCGGGAGGTTGCTTTACTCCACATGCTCGATGCTGAGGGAGGAGGACGAGGGAGTCGTTGAGTGGTTCCTTGCAAGGCATGAGAACGCCCGGTTAATCCCGCTCAACGGTCCTTATGATGAGGGTTTTCTGCCGGGCACGATGAGGGCCTGGCCCCACAGACACGGCACGATAGGCTTCTTCTACGCTCTGATTGAAAAGAAAAGTTAAGAGAACTCGATTTTGCTAATTACTACCCTTTCTCCGATCTCTTTGGAGAGTTCTCCAGCTTCTCGGTAAATGAAGTTTTCGATTTCTCTCTTTGCCTTCCCATCGAGTCCCTTTGCAACTATTCTGACTGTGGCATGAAGACCCTTTCCGGCTCCGAGAGCGTACCTCACTTCCTTTGCCTCGATTTCGATTCTCTCGGGGGTTATCCCGAATCCCTTTAATGCATTCTTTATTTTTCGAGCCATACCCCTAAGATAGGGGTCGAACTCCACGGGTGAGGTAATTTTTATCTCCGTTTTGGGCTTCTGGGGTTTGGGTTTTGGCTTTTCGATTTGTGTAGTCTCTGGAACACTCACGGGGATTTCTTGTGGCGTCTCTTTGACTACCATGCTCGCCAAATCTGAGCATATTTCCTCAAGCCTAACTTTAGGAGTGAGGCTGTATACCTCCATGTTGTCCATTATTGAGACCTTGAGTTCAACGTCTGTTAAGGGAAACACATCAACAATAAACGAGCCTGATTTAACAATGTCCATCATTATTTCAATTGCGGGCCTTCCCACTATGGAGGCGTTGGATCCAACCTCGAGAACTTCGATTGCCAGCACTTTTTCCCTGTCTATTATTAACGTTGCGTAGTAGGGAGTCCCTTCAACCTTTCCAAAAACCTTCGCGAATGCACCACCTGATTTGGATAGGGCCTTGGCTAAAACATCTAAAAATTCCTTTTTGCTTTTGCATACCAGATTCTCAACCATCGGAGGAACGGAGGGAAGTTTCACAGAGACCACCTGAGTATTATTTTTGTACATTTAGGTTTTATAGTTTACGTTGTTGTGCTTGTTAGAACTGTCGTCATCAATTCTGATCGTAAGCTCGTTCGCAAACCAGTTGACCCTCTGCGGGAACGGTATCTCTATGCCCTCCCTGTCGAGCGTTTCTTTTATCTTCCTCACAATTTCGGTCCTCACATCAAACCACTTCTCGCTCGGGACCCATGCCCAGACCCTTAAAATGACCGCACTGTCGCCAAGGTTCTCGACGTAAACCTTCGGCTCTGGCTCTGCCAAAACGAGGGGAATCTCATCAAGGGTCTTTTCAATGGCCTCTATCGCCCTCTGTGCATCTTCTGCATAGGCTATGCCCACCTGAACGTCAACCCTCCGAACAGGATACCTTTTTAGATTAACGATGTTACTGTTAAACAATGCTTCGTTTGGAATCCTGACAAGGGTTCCATCCCATGTCCTTATTCTCGTCGAGAAAATCCTTATGTCCTCGACAACTCCCTGAACGTTTCCGACCTGAACGGCATCGCCTATCTTGAGGGGTTTGTCAAAGTACATGAATATTCCTGAGACGAAGTTCGAAACGACGGTTCTCGACGAGAAACCGAGAACTATGCCCGTTATTCCAGCCGCGGCGAGGAGGGCACCGAGCTCACCTATGATACCCGCAAAGCTAAGGGCAAGGAAAAACGCCAAGGTTATGAAAGTGTAGTAGAAGAGCTTTGCCTTGATTTTGTCCTCTGGTCCCCTTTTTGTCTGGAGAAGGTAGTCCTTTGACTTCTTCGCTATAAGGTAGGAGATGTAGAAAAATCCCACTGCAAAGGCAAGGTTTCCTATTGTCGTCGGTCCTACGTTGTATTTCATTAGACCGAGGCTGTAGAGGGCACCTATAACACCACCAAGGACAAAGAGCTTGAAGATTAGTTCTGCAGTGTCCTCGTTGAGTATCCACGTCAGGTCTGTTTCTTTTGAGGCCCGGATTATGCCCTTCTTTGCTATTTCTCCGATAAGGGTGAGGATTACTACCGCTAAGACAGCCTTTAGAATTCCTTCCAGCGTTATTCCTGAAACCATTGGAAGGGAAATTGCCGTTGTGTTCAAGGCCACCACCTCATTCTAAAGTTTGGCATGGGTTCGGCCTTGTGAGTCGCCTTCAGCCTTCCGTCTGGAGGATTCCCCGTGTTGTTAACCTCATAGGGTTCCTTTGTCGTGAGAATTATCAGGGGATAGTAGGCCCTTTCCTCGGAGTAGAACATGACGCTGTTCTTTGTTGGGATAACAACTCGCTCAACCAGTTTCCAATCCTTTGTGGGATTCCTGATAATCAGCTTGACTACGCCCAGAGAGTCTGGTTCGCTCTCGTAAAACGGACTTACGTGGTATCTTGCAATAACCCCAATTGAATGCTCTCCGTATAGGGCGTATTTTTCCCTTCCAACGATGAATCGGTCTATTAGTGCGTTTCCGGCCTTGACCACAACGTCCACCGGTGCGCTCAGGTAGCCGTGGACGGTCTCACCCGGCGGAACCGCGAGCCTCTCCACGAGCTTCACCATGAGAAACCCGACGCCGTAGCCTTCCGCCGGGGCGGGAAGAATGGAAAGCTTTCTCCCTTTAAGAATTCTCACAACAACATCGTCTCGCTTGTACGTGAAGACCCCTTCTGAGTTTTCGATGATGTGAATTTTTTTGTTTCCGACGTGTATGAACTTGGTCTTTAGCTCATGTTCTCCGAAAGTCTTCATGGTGAGAAGTTAAGAGCTCGAAGATTTAAAGTTTCCCACCCAGGATTTCCTTCAAAGAAATCGGTCTTAACTGGGCTTTCTCTCCAGCATATCTGGCAAGGTCGAAAACGTGATTAACTTTCTCAATAACTCCAACATCTGCGGTAGCGACACTCTCAAAGGCTTTCAGCTCGTAGTCGGGGCTCTTCACGAGGCGAACCTCAGCTGGAACCTCAAGCTCTTCCAGAAGCCTTTCGGTGATTGCCTTAACGACGCCACTCCCCGGGTTGTTTTTCCCGTAGAAGAAGACCGTTTTTTGTGGGGAGAGCTCAGCTAAGGCCGAGACTATCAGCGCGAGGTTTCGCTCGGTTTCGGAATGCGGTCTGTATTTCCCCCGGTAGGCCAAATCTCTAACGAGCAAATCCTCGCAGAGTATTGCCCTTCCCTCGAGAAGGGATTCAAGGGTTATGAGCACGTTGAAGCCGTCTATCGCCAGAACCCTGCCCCTAACTTCTCGAGGCCTTAGAAGTTTCCGTTTAACTTCTTCAATCCATGAATCCGGGAAGACGCACCTCGCGAGTAGATGCCTTTCCTCCCTGCTCAGCAGATAGTGGTTGGCCACGAAGTTCAGGGCAACGCTCTTCCTGTAACCCCTGTTGAGGAGGTACTTAAGGTCCCGATAGGCCTCAACCAGCATGGCAAAAAATAGGGGAAAGCTCAGATAACCTTTTCGAGGGTTTCCCCATCCTTGCCTGTGTGAATCCTGAGCTTGACCTTTCCAGCAAGCAGGGAGCTCTTGACCTTCTTCGTCAGAATCTCATCCACCTGGAAGATTCCTGCAGGATGTTTCATCCATATCTCGATGAGTATCGGCTGTCTTTCACTTCCTTCGTGAATCTCAACGCGCTCTATTGCCAGAGCGGAAACGGCGTGTATATCAACGCGGTCCTTCTTGTGGACTAGCCTGCTTCTCCCCGCTTCCATGTCACAGCCGTCAGCTATGGTAACGATCGACCCCTCTATGGTTGTGCACGGCACGTGCTCGTCGTGGGTGTAAATTGCGTTGAGTGTTAAAGCCTTCAGCAATAGGGGATCGCGCCTCTCGAACTCCTTCACGAGCCTCTCGATTATGGGCTCGGCGAGGAAAACGCTGAACTCATAGTGGTTTATCCTGTGTATCATGTTGCCTATGTCGTGGAAGAGTGCCCCAAAGGCGACTATAAACTTGCTCCACCAGAGGGGCTTGCCGAGCTTCTCCGCCGTCGTCTGAATTCCAAACTTCTTGAGTATCCTAAGCAACTCAAGGGCCCTTCTTGTCGTCAGGAGAACGTGAACGGGGCCATGATCGTTGAACTGGTAGACGTTGAGCACTATGTAGTTCGTCGTGTCAAAGTAGTAGTGGTACTCTCGAAAAGTCCTTTCGTAGGCCTCGAAGAGCTTGTCGTCCCCAAAGAGTTCCCTAATTTCCTTTAAGAGTGCCTCCTCCGTGTACATTTTCCCACCCAAAAGGCAAACAACGTTTAGAATTTAAGGGTTTTGAACGGGATTCGGTGAAAAAAGTGGGCCTTCGTTGGGTGGTTTTAACTTTTCTCTTCTCTCTCCAAATCCCCCTACTCCAGCATTCCCTCCAGCTCAAGGATTTTTTTGGAGCGGAGGTAAACCACTGGAACACCTTTTTCCCGGAGGCGCTTTTTCAGCCCTTTGTCGTTTGTGCAGACTATAACACGCTCGTTACCGACGGCAAACTCGTAAATCTGGTCGTCTATAGGTTTTTCACCGAAGCGACCTATCTCGACGGTCTCGAACCTCTCCGCGAGCTTCTTTGCCATTCTAACCGCGAGGAGGTCTTTTCCCCGGGTCTTCCTCTCTATGACGTCCAGCTCATCGAGGACAACGTTTGGGATGACTATTCTGAATTTCACGTCGAGGATTCTGTTGAGTTCTGAAATGATATCAACGCCGAACTGACCCGGGACGAGGAGAAAGTTCGTGTCAGGGACGACCAGCCATTCCCTCCCCATAAAAACCACCAGAAAAGAAAAGGAGGGCTCACTCCTTTATGAAACCGTAGCCTATGAGGCGCCATCTGCTCCCGACCTGCCTGCTTATGGCAACCCTGTCGCCGACCTCAGCACAGACCGGAATCTGGAGCTTGAGCTCAATCTCGTCCTTTCCAAGGCCGGTGACGAGGCCCATTGTTCTGGCCGTTCCGACGTTGAGAAGGAGAACCTCCTTCCTCTTGATTGGCTCGACCTTGAGCTCATCTGCCGTACCAACGACGCGCTCGAGAAGGTGAACCTCAAGCCTGAGCTCCTCCCACACCGGCGGGAGTTTACCGGGCTTTCCGACGACGTTTCCGGCCATGAGGTCACCCTTCGTTAGGTATGGGTCGAGCTTGGTTCCAACACCGACGAGACCGCCGGGATAGGCCTCCTCAACGAACCTTCCACCGGCCTGGAGAGAGACTATTTCAGTGGTTATTGGCTCGTACTTAATCCTGCCGTGTTCCTCGTAGGGAACGCCGGGGCGAATTTCTATCTCGTCTCCCACTTTCAGCTTGCCCTGGACTATCGAACCGCCGATAACACCACCTATGAGCTTCTCGGGGGGAGTTCCCGGCTTGTTGACATCAAAGCTTCTCAAAACCAGCATCTTGGGTGGCTTGTTCGGGTCGCGCTTTGGCGTTGGAATGAACTTCTCTATTGCCGCGAGAAGAACGTCAACATTGGCCCCGTGAAGAGCTGAAATCGGGATTATTGGAGCATTTTCAGCCACTGTGCCCTTGATAAACTCCTTGATTTCCTCATAGCGCTTCATGACGGTCTCCCTGTCGACGAGCTCAATCTTGTTGAGTGCTATGACTATGTTCTTGTTTCCAACTATCTGAAGGGCCATTAGGTGTTCCCTCGTCTGGGGCATGACCCCCTCGTTGGCCGCTATAACAAGCACCGCACCGTCCATGAGTGAAGCTCCAGCGAGCATCGTTGTCATCAGCGCCTCGTGGCCAGGTGCATCTATGAAGGAAACGCGCCTCTCAAATTCAGTCTCGGCACCGCAGTACGGACAGACCGGTGAAGTTGAGTACCTGCCACACTTGGGGCACTTCCTTATCTCGGCATCGGCGAAGCCTATCTTTATCGTGATACCCCTTCTGAGTTCCTCGCTGTGCGTGTCAGTCCAAATTCCGGTTAAAGCCTTGGTGAGCGTCGTCTTGCCGTGGTCAACGTGACCAACCATTCCTATGTTAACCTCGGCCTGTCTAAACTCCTTGGCCATCTCTCTCACCCCTAAAGCTAAAAAGCGGGGACGTTTATTAAGGTTACCGAAGGAAGAGAATAGAAAAGGAATTTAGAACACAATCTTCATGTTGACCTGGACTATGTTTGGGCTTATGGTGTTGCCGTGGACGGTCTTCTTCCTCCTCTCACCCTTCTCCCTGGGCCTGAAGCCCGGCCCCTTGGAGAGGAGTATTTTAGCCCTCCTCGGACCGTGGACGTCTGGTCTCATCGGGAAGCCGTCCTTGTCGGTTCCGCCGGTTATCTTGAGCTTCGCATCCTCGGGAATGTTCTCGTCGCCGAATATCTCCCTGAGGTTAAGACCGAGCTCCTTCGCTGGGACTTCCTCACCTATGCGCTTTCCTATGAGCTTCTCTGCTTCTCCACCGGTTATCTCAACCTGCTTCGCTATACCTGTCTTCGGGTTCGATATAACGAGCTTGAAAGTGGCCATTCCTCCCACCTCCATTCATCAGCGGGATTCATTGGGCAGAGCCCTTACCCGAGCGGTCTTGAACGGAGCGTTTAAAAACCTTACCGTGAAGCTTAAATATAATAGTGAAAACTCAAAGGCAGGTGGTAAGTATGGCGAAGGAAAGAACAACACTCCCACCAACCGGAGCGGGACTGATGAGGTTCTTTGATGAGGACACGAGGGCCATAAAGGTCAGCCCGAAGGGAGTTATAGCAATGACCCTCGTGCTCATCGCTGTCGAGGTTCTTCTGCACGTCTTTGGTCCGAGTATCTTCGGTTAAAGGAAACTCGTTTTCTTTAATCCTCTCGCGTTTAGCTCCTCGTCTATTATCCCCCTAACGATCTCTTCAAGCTGTCTCTGGATTAAAGCTTCCATATCTGTTTTAATTTTATCAATATCATTTCTCAGTCCTTCAAGAAGCCTGATGTATTCTCTCGCCATTTCAAGTTGTCCTTCCTGCCGTACAACCTGTTCTTTTAAGTGCTCAAAATCGTCCTTCATAATTTGGAACTTTCTAATCTCCCTTTGGAGGTCTTCAATTTCCTTTTTAAGCCGGTAGTTTTCCTCTTTTAACTGCTCTATGAGCTTTTCCTTAGCTTCAAGTTCTTTCACAAGGGAGTTGTACTCCTCGGCTATCTGGTGGAGCCTCTCGATTTCCCTCAGCGGGGGAACCTTGCCGTCGCCGAGGATTATAACGTCAGGCCCTACGTTCACTATGTCGTTAGGAGAAATCTTGAGTTTTTTTTCACTTGTAAAGATGCTCTGGCCTTTTCCAAGGTTTTCAATTTCCTTCATCTTTAGAATGAAGTAGAACTGATTTCCTTTCCCGACTTCGACGTTGATGTCTGTAACATAGCCAAGTATTTTTCCATCGGTAAGAGAAATCACAAACTTATTAACAAGCTGATTGGCTTTTGTCTCCTCAGACATTTTGGACCACCGCTCATTTTTGTTACCATAAATACTTAACCTTTTCCGCCAAACCTTTTAAAGGCCCGAAAGAACTTTCAGCCCGGTGAGGAAATATGATAATATTCGCCGGGCGCTCAAACGTCGGCAAAAGCACACTGATATTCAAACTTACAGGGAAGAAGGTTAAGAGAGGGAAGAGGCCCGGCGTGACGAGAAAGCCCGTTGAAATCGAGTGGAGGGGCAAAAAGGTCGTTGATTTGCCCGGTTTTGGCTTCATGAGTGGGCTTCCAAAGCACGTCCAGGAGAGGATAAAGGACGAGGTAGTGCACTTCATCGAGGACAACGCCGATGAGATAGAGCTCGCGGTTCTTGTCGTCGACGGAAAGGCCTCGCCCGAGATAATAGAGCGCTGGGAGAAGAGGGGCGAGATTCCAATAGACGTGGAGTTCTACCAGTTCCTCCGAGAGCTTGATATACCGACCATAGTTGCCGTCAACAAAATAGACAAAGTCAAGAACGTCCAGGGTGTTATACACTTCTTGGCCGAAAAGTTCGGCGTTCCCTATTCGGAAATTTCACGGACTTTTGTTCCAGTCTCGGCCAAGTTCGAAAAGAACCTCGATGAGCTGAAAAGATTGATGGAAGAGAAACTCAGGTCATAACACTTCCAGGACGAGGTGGGTGTTGGTTTCCCTGACGCCGTCGAGGGAGGCTATCTCCTCGAGTATTTCATCGAGCTTCGTCTTGTCTGCCTCGATTATCAGGTCAACGTCGCCGGTAACGCGGTAAATCTTCTTTATTTTAAGTTTCCGTATGGCCTCATAGACGTGCCTTCTCTTTGTCGGTTCAATCTTAACAAAAACGAATACATCCCCCTTTTTCTCGCCCAGAAGTTCAAGAGCTTTGTCTGTCAGGTCTATGAAACCTCTGCCGGTTCTTATGTAGCCGAGCTCCTTGAGAACCTTGAGATGGTTGCTTAAAGCTTGTCTTGTTATGCCAAGCTCTTTCGCCAGCTCGTCCTGGGTTTTCTCGACGGTATGAACCTCGATTGTCTTGCCGTCTTCGTAGAGCTTTCTTAAAAGTTTAACCTGCCTTGGGGTTAGGGTGTTCTTTTCAACCATGTCCCTTCACCTTATGTTCTTCAACCGTTATTTCGATAAATGTAAAATTCAATTTTTCAATTTTCCAATGGTGATAAAGCTTTTTATAAGTTTTTCTAAGGTTTTCAGACTCAAGGTTTTTAACCTTCCACAGAAACTCTAAACCATGAACAAAGCCATCTACACCAACGACGTCCCTCCTGACAGGCTGGAACTCCTTGCCGAGCTTTCTTCACGCGATGCCGTTAAGGTTATGGTTATTGGGGGCCTCGACACGGGAAAGAGCACCCTTGTAACGTTTCTGGCAAACGAGCTCATGAACCTCGGAAAGAGCGTTGCAGTAGTTGATTCCGACGTCGGTCAGAAGGGTGTTCTTCCACCAGCTACGATAAGCCTTGCTCTCCCGGAGGAAAACTTTTCAACCCTCTCTGAACTCAGTGGAGTGGCCCACTACTTCATAGGAACGGTCTCCCCGAGCCAGTTTATCGGCGAGATGGCTGTTGGTGTCAAAAGGCTCGTTGAGATGGCCGAGAAAAGTGCTGATGTTGTTTTGATAGACACGACAGGTTTCGTTACCGGCCCGGGTTTTGAGATGAAACGACTTAAAGCAGAGCTGGTGAGACCGGATTTGATAGTTTTTCTCGAGAGAAACGGCGAGCTCGGCCCACTTGCCAGGGCACTCTCACCGTACGGAGACGTGGTCAGGCTTGGAGTCAGCGAAAACGCGAGGAGCGTTTCAAGAGAGGAAAGGCGCGAAATCAGGTTTGAGAAGTGGAGGACATACTTCCTGAACTCCAGTCTTGTCGAGTTTGACATCTCGGAGGTAGCTATTACCGGAACTTCCCTCTTCCATGGCCGTCCCCTCGATGAAAGGGAGAAAACCCTCCTCTCGCGGGCCTTCCGGTGGCTCGTCCTTGCCGGATGGGAGAACGACGGACGCTACACAGTTGTAAAGGCCGATGAGGAGAGCTTTCCGAGGGGCTACCGCTCGATTCATGCCATAGACTTTGAAAAGCTGAACAATCTTCTCGTTGGCCTGATTGACGAAAACGGCCTCTGTCTTGGCCTTGGAATTTTGAAGTGGATTAACTTCAGTGCCGGAACTCTTCAGGTACTAACTCCCCTTGAAAGGGGTTCATTGAGCTTTGTCAGGGAAATCCGTTTTGGAAGAATGAGGGTTTTGGAAACCGGTGAGGAGCTGGGCCTTTTAAGGAGAGACGAACTTTGAACCCATAAGGTTTTAAAGTTCAACCACAATGGTCGGAAGGTGATATCTTGGAGGCGAGGGCGTTCATCGAAATCACGAGGCCACACAACTGCGTCTTGGCAGGCATAGTCGGTCTGCTCGGCTCGATAGTTGCAGTAGGACACTTTCCTGAGCTGAGGAAGGCCGTTTTAGTGTTCCTCGTCGTAACGCTCGGCTGTTCGGCCGGCAACACCATAAACGACTACTTTGACTACGAGATAGACAGGATAAACCGGCCGGAAAGACCCCTACCCAGGGGGGCCATGAGCAGAAGGACTGCCTTCTGGTATGCTATGGCGCTCTTCGCTATTGGCCTAATCCTCGCCTCACTCATAAACGTCTACGCCTTTTTACTGGCCCTCGTCGCCTACGCCACGATGTTCCTTTACGCCTGGAAGCTCAAGCCCCTGCCCTTCATCGGTAACTTGGCCGTTGCCGGCTTAACTGGTGCGACTCCACTCTATGGGGCAATAGCCGTTGGCAAAATCGGCCTCGCCGGATATCTGGCACTCTGTGCCTTCCTCGTCAACGTCGCTCGGGAGGTCATAAAGGACATAGAAGACGTGGAAGGCGACCTGGCAAAGGGCGCTAAAACCCTCCCGATAGTTATTGGGGAGAAAAAATCGGCCTACATCGGGGCGTTGTTCGCGTTTTTGACCGTTATAGCATCGTTCCTGCCAATCAAAGCCGGTGTTGGACTTAGCTACCTGGCAATGGTTCCGGTTGATGCCATAATCCTTTATTCGGCATTCCTTATCCTCCGCTCGCAGGACAGGGAAACCGCACACCGCTCCCAAAAGTTGCTCAAAATCAGCATATTCCTGGCCGTAATGGCTTTCCTGATAGCTTCGCTTGTGAGGTGATTGGTATGGAGTTTAAGGACGAGATAATTAGGGAACTGGAAAACGATGAGCTCTGGACGGTGCTTACCTTCAAGACTCCTCACGGGCCTGCGACAACCCTGAACGAGCTCGTGAAGGTCGTTGAGGATGCCGGCTGGAGAGTTACTTTCAAGGCCAACTGGTGGACTGCAGACATACCCTACGGCCTGATAAGGATAGATCTCCAGAGGGATGGAAGGGAGAAGATTCTCCTCGGCAAGTGGATTCTAGGAGAAAAATGCGAGCTCATACGGGTTGAAAGCCTCGACCTTGAGCGCGGAAAGGACGAGTTCTTCCGCATGGTTGACAGCATAACCTCAACGCTAATCCACGACCCGGTTATAAGAACCATGCGGGAGCAGTACTGACGCTTTTTATTTTTTGGAGAATTGAAAAGGAGAAAAGCTCAGAGGGGTTCGTAGAACCCTATCTCGGGCTCGTAGATTTCTCCCTCAGCCAGCAACTGGCTTATCG
The DNA here is from genome assembly GCF_027011145.1 of Thermococcus sp. Lineage (NCBI taxonomy): Archaea > Methanobacteriati > Methanobacteriota > Thermococci > Thermococcales > Thermococcaceae > Thermococcus > Thermococcus sp. The sequence continues at coordinate 38,104 of NZ_JALVAO010000003.1, forward strand.
CTTCTTCGATTATTTCCTCGTCGAACTCCTTTGAGAGCTTTTTAACAATGAACTTGTGGGATAGGGCTTTCCCCTTCTCGCGGAGCAGGTTCATTACAGCTTCCTTCGCCTTCTCAAGCTCTGGATTGAGTGGCGTCTCCTCGGTTTCTTCGGCCGTTTCTTCACCCAGTAGCTCCTCCTCGAGGGCTCTCTGCTCGAGCATCATTGTGTAGAGCTCGTCTATCGTGAGTAGAAGCTCCTCGTCAACTCCCCTGTTCTTGGCTATGACCTTTGCCTTGGCCGTTATCCCGTAGCGGTCGTAGATTTCGAAGGCTATCTTAGCCTTCTCGGCGTGCTCAACTTTATCCCTAAGAGTTTCGAAGCGGTGGAGTATCCAGAAGTTTGGGCTAACCTTGGAAACGCCCTCGACGAGTATCTGCTTGTCGTCGCGCCACTCTGCTACCTTTCCGATTATCTGGACGAGGTCGCCCTTCTTAACGAGCCTTATGAAGCGCGTGTCGTCGCGGAAGCCCAGAACCCAGATGGTTCCGGTTCCATCATCTATCTGGAACTTGCCGTAGGTCTCGTCGTCGCTTATGACGGGCTCCCTGACGACGGTGGCGACGACCTTGACGCGGTAGACCTTTCTGGCGTCGCGCATTATTAGGTAGTTGGGCTCGAAGTCGCCCTCGCTCCTCACGTAGTAGCCGTCGAGGATGTCCTTGATGTAGACCCTGCTCGCTGGCAGGCGCTTCTTCATAGCTCCTCACCTCCGAAGAAGCTGATGACGTTTTCAATCTTTGGCAGGACCTTTTTCTCGAGTTCCCTTATCTCCTCCAGTGCCTCCAGGTCTGCATCGCTGAAGTCCTGTATCACCTCGCCGAAGATGTGGACGCTCTCTTCGCCCCTTATGACCCTCCCGATGACCCTGACTATTTGACCGTTCTCAGGTAAAACGTTCTCCTCGCTCTCAACGAGTATAACACCGGTTCCGTCGTCTAGCCAGAAGGTGTAGTCGAGCTTGTCAACTTTGAAGGCCTTGCCTATGAGGGAAACTCTGGTGTCGTCTTCCCTAATCTCGGCAATTTTCCTCTCAACTGCAGGTTTTCTCCTCCTAAAGCGAACCTCCTCCATTTCACTCACCACCGAGGGCTTTCAAAACTTCCCTGAGTTCTCTCCTTGCGAGCTCAATCTCACGCCTTTCGTCAACTTCCTCCCATGTCCTCGCCTTGAGTAGCGTTCCAAGGAACTTATCCTCGGTAACGTTGCCCCTGACGATTATCTCCTTCCCGAGGAGCGGGTAGTAGGTTTCCTCCGCGAGCTTCCTGCCGGCTTCCCTTATCGTCAGACCCTCCTCGATTAGTTTCTTGAGTTTCTCGTCTATCTCCTCCGGACTTTCGCCGAGTAGCTCGCTCGCCTCGTCGCCAAAGAGGGTAACCCTTATGTAGCCGGTTGAGTCGTCGAGACCGAAGTCGAGGACGACCATCTTCACAGGCTCAACTGGGCCGTGTTCCGGGCAGACCCATGTCTCGCTCGCCGGGTCGTAGTCAACCTTTCTCCTGCACTCTGGACAGGAGTCGTAGGTTATTACCCTGTAAAGCCTCGCTATCGTTCCCCTCAGCTCGACGAAGCGCTCGTTGCCCTCCAGGTCCTTAATCCTCATTCTCCTGTAGTTGTATGTCCTGACCTCTTCAAGGGGAGGTATCTCCTCGACGCGCGGATCCTCCGGGTTCTTGATAATCCTCGTCCTGAAGTTGGCGTGAAGCTCTATCCCCCTCATGCCTTCCTTAACGAGGGGGTCTATGACCTTGATGATATCTCCGGGGCTGAGCTCCTCGTAGTACTTGCTCACGAAGTTGTCCCAGAGGACGAGCCTCGCCTGGCCTGTGGAGTCGTAGATTATGAGGTTTGCAACCCTGCCCGTTGAGCCGTCCCTCTTCTGGTACTGCCTCGGCGGGAACTTCCTGAGAACCCTTGCAACAATGTTGACGTTGCTCATTCCCGGGACAAGGTCAGCTATATGGAGTAACTCTTCGCCCTCCTCTAGTTTGATTCCCATTTCCTCCGCGAGCATTACGGCCGCGGCGTGTTCGGAAATCCCGTGGGTTTTAGCCAGCTCTCTGATTTTTCTCTCTATTTCCTCCTTCGAGAGGCCCCTGTGGCGGATAATCCTGTTGATAATTTGCTCCTTTGTAAGACCTACCATACCACTCACCTTAATGGTAATCGGCATTTCGAGTATTTAAACTTTTTGTTCCTGACTTCTTTAGCCGAGAATAGGCATTATTTCTGCTCTATTGAGAAAAAAGGGCAACTGAAAGACCCAGAAGTTTATTCAGTCCCGGAACTTTCTTCTTCAGTTTTGGAGTCATCACTATTTTTACCCTCAAGCTTCGCTATGAGGTCGCTGTACTCGGCGTGGACAACTTTCTTGAAGGCGTCTTTGATTATAGCTGGGTCATTCTGGGGGAAGCCGTAGAGCTCGGCGAACTTTTGAGTCGTCCCGAGAAGCTTCGTTCTCTCGTAGGGTTCCGCGTAGATTAGGCCCATCTCCGTTAGCTTCCTTATGTGCTCGTAGGCCTGACTCCCGCGGAGCTTTATTATCTTGCTCTGTTCAATCGGCTGGAGATAAGCTATAAGTGCGAGAGTTTTCAGTTCTCCTGTCCTTAAGTCCGGCCTCGGCATGAGGTGAATTACCCTCTGGCTGTACTCCTGTTTGACTTGCATGACGTATTTGTCTCCAAGAACTCTAACAACCTCAATCGCGCTCTTCCTCTCCGCGTATTCCGCCGCTATGAGCTCGATTAGCTTTTCAAGGTAATCAAGGGATTTTATTCCAAGGGCCCTTGAGAGCTCCTTTACGCTGAGTGGCCTTCCAGCAACAAAAAGAGCCGCCTCGACGAGGGCCTTGTCCTCAAGCAGTCCCATGGGTCACACCTATCTGTGGTCTCTTTAAGGCCCGTTATTAAGCTTCCGTTCACTCGAAGATTCTTCTCAGCATGGCACGTTCCCTCTCGTCCCAGGAGCCCTCGTCCAGAACGACCACAAGTAAGGCGTTGTTAACGAATGCCATGTCCCTGAGCGTCGCCAGGAACTTGAGAACCGGCTGAAGGCCGTTGTACGTAACTAGGAACTCAAGGCCATCGAGTATAACAACGCCGGTGATTCCACTTGAATTTGCCTCCTGGAGGTATCTACTTACGATTTCGCTTATTCTAGCCAAGTTCGTAGGATGAATTTTCATTTCTCCGCTTATTGAAGTTATCATGTAAACTGTCCAAGATGGAAACTCAACAGGTTTTCTCAAAAATGCTAGGACGGGATATTCTTTTAGAGAGTTAGCGACGGCTTTATAATCTTCGCTTGTGATAATTTTTATCCCTGGTTCGACTTTTATCTTGGGTTTCTTCTTGATGAAACTTTCTGAAAGCACCATTTTGGCCATAAAGTAAGCTGATAGGACCGTTAAAACTGCTCCAAGTGCAAATCCAAATGGAGCAAACCACTCCACACTTCTCAGAACGGGATAATCCATCTCGTGCAGACCAAAGAGCGCGAGTGCTATACCAGCTTTTCTTGCCGTTGGGAATTCAAACTCAGTTAATGCAAGAATACTCCCAGCGAGAAATACATAAAATGCTGAAATTCCGTAGGGGATGCCTACTCTTGATTCCCATTCGGTGCCGAGTAGTATTCCATATAGCGTTCCCACTAGTGGAGGTGGAGATAGAATCCAGGGCATTCTAAGGGAAGCTTGACCTTCTTCTATAAGAAAAAGAAGCGATCCATAGAAAAGAATTGAGGAAAAAAGTGCGTATAAAGTAACAATAAGGATTTCATTTCCGAGAAAATCCATAAAGACAACTAATGCAGATACTATCCAAGCAATTCCAAGGTAGAGTGCAGAGCGTCTCTTGGAAATTTTGTATGCTCTTATTAGAAAACCCGCAACAATTAGTTTCGCACTGAGGCTAAATGTTTGTCCTGTTACTAACAGGCTATCCATTCAAATCACTCGCATACATCGAGTTTTTGCCATTATAATCTTTTTCCTCTTAATAATTTGCTAGTTCTTTCATCAATTACTCAATCTGGATAACCGTAAGATTTATAAATTCATTGGGGAGGGTTATATCGGCACGGCGGCCATAGCGGCGGGGTTACACCCGGTCTCGTTTCGACCCCGGAAGTTAAGCCCGCCAGCGTTCCCGGG
>NZ_JALVAO010000004.1 GCF_027011145.1 Thermococcus sp.
CCCTTCAGTCCTTCCAGTTCCTCCCTTAAAGCCCTTGCTGTTTCCTCGCTTCCGGTCAGGGAGGAGAACTTCCTCAGGGCTTCCTCAAGCTTCGGATACTTCCCGAGGAAGCCCTCAAGTTTCTCGGCCGGAACGAGCATGCCTGTTTCCCGGTAGACTACCAGCGCACCGAGGGTTTTCAGGGCGTCAAGGTACGCTTCGTATGCCTCTCCGTACCTGCTCTCTTCCACAAGCCGGTCTCCCCTTTCAATGTAGAGTTCGAACTTTTTGATTAACTCTACCTCCATGCTATCACCGGCGAATTTTTATAGGGTCTGATATAAAAACCCTGAGATGAAGGCCGAGGAACTCGTCTGGGGCGCGGTTGTGGCGGTCATACTTTACGTAACGTGGAGGGTAGTGCATCCATTAGTTGCCCCCATCTTCTTTGGGCTCGTACTTGCCTATGCATCCTATCCCCTTCAGAGGAGGCTCTCCAAAAGGCTCGGAAAAAAGCGCTCCGCACTGGCAATCAGCCTTTTGATGCTCATCTTTGGCGGAGCCTTAACACTTGAACTGCTCCTCGTTTCTGTTCAGGTTGCCATGTCCTTCTATGACAGCGTTGTAAATGTCTTCAACTGGCTACTCACACTCTCGCTCCCTTCAGAGGTTCTCAACTTCCTCCAGCACTTTCAGGACCAGGTAGTTCCAAAATTGGCCGACTACGTTTCGAGGGAAGCCTTCTCGATTCCCTCCTACGTCCTTCAGCTCGTTGTTTTCTTCTTCACCTACTACTACGCCCTAGCCTACGGTGAGGAAATCAGAGAACAGGTTTATGCCCTCCTTCCGGATAAAAACCGTGAGCTCGGTGAGGAAATCCTCGAAAGCGTGAATAAAACCCTGTCCGCCCTCGTCAGGGCCTGGCTTCTTCTAAACGTCGCCAAGGGAATCCTCATGACGGTTGGCTTCATTATCTTCCGCGTTTCGGACCTGTACACCGCTATAGTTGCCGGCTTCCTGACCTTTGCCTTCTCCTTCGTTCCCCTCTTTGAGGGCTGGATGATTTGGCTCGCCGCGGCAGTATACTTCGCCGTTGAAGGGGCCTACCTCCACGCCCTTGGCATAGCCCTCTACGGCTTTTTCCTCGTTTCGCCGATGCCGGACTACACGATAAGGCCCATGCTCGTTGCCAGGGATACGGAGCTCGACGAGACCCTGGTCTTCATAGGAATGATTGGCGGAACGTGGGCGATGGGGCTGAAAGGCCTCATAATCGGGCCTATAGTTCTTAACCTTCTCCTCGTCCTGCTTAAAGAATGGAAAAGGCTCACAGAATTTTCACGCCGGCCTTCTCCAGTTCCTCAAGGGCTTTCCTCTCGTCGTCAGGGTTGATGCCCTTCACGGCGTCGCTCAGCAGGTAAACCTCAAAGCCGTGTTTTAGAGCATCTAAAGCCGTTGCCTTAACGCAGTACTCGGTAGCGACACCGCATATGTAAACCCTCTTGACGCCTTTTTCCCTCAGAATCTCTGCCAGGTTCGTTCCCTCGAAACCGGAATAGGCTTCCTTGTCCGGTTCGGTAGCCTTTGAGATTATAACCGCGTCCTCAGGCAGGTCAACGACAAACTCCGCCCCTGGTGTGTTCTGAACGCAGTGCCTCGGCCATGGTCCTCCCTGTTCCTTGAAACTTATGTGGTTCTCCGGGTGCCAGTCGCGGGTTGCAACTATAAGAGCTCCCTTTTCCCTGAACTTCCTTATGTACTCGTTGCATTTCGAGATTATCTTGTCCCCCTCGGGGACGGGAAGGGCTCCCCCCGGCATAAAGTCCCTCTGCATGTCCACAACTATGAGCGCCTCCTCCGGCATGGGTATCACCACCATGGATTTCTCTGCGGGATTAATAAGCGTTTAAACCTCAAGCCTGTCTTTGAAGCGGGACATGTCTATCCCTTTCTCAAGGCCGAAGAGGTAAGCCAGAATCCTCTCGTCCAAATCGCCGTAGCGCTCGCGGAGGGCTTTTATACCCTCCATGACCTCAAGCTCCGTCCACCTAAGGGTTCTCGCTATGTAAACCACCATCTCACCCAGGAGGTTCTCTGGTTTTTCCTTTTCCTCCAGAATTTCGAGTTTTGCCACGAGCATTCCATTGTGCTCCTCCAGTAGACCCTCCTCAAGCCATTCCCTGATTCTCTCCTTAGCCTCGCTAACCGAAAAGCGCCTCAACTTAAAGCTCAGAATTCCGACTAACTCGCTCCTCGTGAACTCGGCCGAGCCCTTGACCTCAACTGCCTCCTTCAGCGGATGCATTGCCATCAATCTTTTTATTATCCGGGGATAGATAAAGTTTTGGTGTTGGATATGGAGCAGAGGACTCACAGACTGGCCAATGAAAGGCTCGTTGGCAGACCGTTGAAGATTGAACCTGGAAGAGCCGAGGTCGAGCTTTTAACAACTGAAGAGATGGCCGTTGACGAGTACGGCCTCGTTCACGGTGGTTTTACGTTTGGGCTGGCTGACTACGCGGCGATGTTAGCTGTGAACGAGCCCACCGTTGTTCTCGGGAAGGCTGAGGTGAGGTTCCTGAAGCCTGTGAAGGTCGGGGATATACTGATAGCCAAAGCAGAAGTCGTTGAAGACCTGGGGCGGAAGAAGATAGTTAAGGCTGACGTTTTCAGAGGAAGCGAGAAAGTCTTTGAGGGAACCTTCCACTGCTACGTTCTCGATAGGCACGTGCTTGAGTAACCGGGGGTCAGAGCGTGGCCGAAGAGAAGGGGAAGGAAATCTTTGGAATAAGCTGGAACGTCTTTCTGCTCGGGCTGGTCAGCTTTCTCAACGACATGAGCAGTGAGATGATTGCCCCAATCGTTCCTGCTTACCTAACCGAGGTTCTGAAGGCCGGAAAGCTCGCGAGCGGTTCGATAATGGGGGCGATAGAGAGCGCGAGTTCCCTCTTCAAGGTGGTCTTCGGTTACTTCAGCGATAGGTTCAGGAAAAGAAAGGCCTTCGTTTTCACGGGCTATGCCCTCTCAACCCTCGCCAAGGGTCTTCTGGCGTTCTCACGGAACTGGGTTGATTTCCTTCTCCTCAGGCTCCTTGACAGAACAGGAAAGGGCATCAGGACGGCACCACGCGACGCGCTAATAGCCGAGTCCAGCGACGGAAAAACAGGGAAGTCCTTTGGCTTCCACAGGATGATGGACACACTCGGTGCCGTTGCGGGCCCACTCGTGACGGTTCTCTTAATCGGTCTCCTCTCCTACCTACCAAGGGAGACCCTTTACCGAAGAATCTTTCTGCTCTCGGCAATCCCGGGTCTGCTCTCGCTCGTGATAATAGCCCTGTTCGTCAAGGACCGCGGTGATGAAGTCAGGAAGAAGATAAGGGGCATCTCGTCACTGAGGAGCCGGTCGCTTCAGCTGTTCCTGATTGTGGTTGCGGTTGGGACCCTGGGAAGATACAGCTACGCCTTTACCCTCTGGAAGGCCGAGGAACTCGGCTACACCGTCCTTCAGGGTTCAGCTTTCTACGCCCTCTTCAATCTCGTCTACGCCCTTTCAGCCTATCCAATAGGGGTTTACTCCGACAGGGTAAGCAAGAAGGCCCTTATCGGCATTGGCTTCCTTCTCTCGGCGTTGGCAAGTCTCTGCTTCGCCTTTGCAGGGGGTTTAACCTTTCTCATAGTGGCCTTCGTCCTCTACGGCCTCTACATGGCGGTAATGGACACCGTTCCAAGGGCCTACATGGCCGAACTCGCCGGAGACTACGAAAAGGGGACGATCATAGGGGCCTACCACACGGTGGTTGGGCTCTTTGCCTTCCCGGCTTCGCTGATTGCCGGCTACCTCTGGAGCGCCTATTCCTTAACTTATAGCTTCCTCTTTGCCTCAGTCATGTCATTCCTGGCATTCATTCTGCTCCAGTTTGATTGACGTTCTGCCAATTTTTTCTGTTCGTTTTTGTTCATTTCCCGTCAAAAAGACTAAAAAACCTTGGGTCTATTGGATAAGGGTGGTGAGATGAGAATTCTAATCATCGGTACCGGCGGGACCATAGCGAGCACAAAGACTGAGAGGGGTTACAAGGCAAAGCTAACCGCTAAAGAAATCCTCAAGCTTGCCGGAATCAGCGGGGATGGTGTTAAAATCGACACCCGGGACGTTCTGAATCTCGACAGTACTTTAATCCAGCCGGAGGACTGGGTAACCATCGGGAAGGCCGTTTATGAGAGCCTTGACGAATACGATGGAATCGTGATAACCCACGGGACCGACACCCTGGCTTACACATCCTCGGCTCTGAGCTTCATGCTGAGGAACGTCCCGATTCCCGTGGTTTTAACCGGCTCGATGCTCCCGATAACCGAGCCAAACAGTGACGCGCCGAGGAATTTGAAAACCGCTTTGACGTTTGCCATGAAAGGCTTCCCCGGGATATACGTGGCCTTTATGGACAAGATAATGCTCGGAACGAGGGTTTCGAAGGTCCACTCCCTCGGCCTGAACGCTTTTCAGAGCATCAATTATCCTGATATAGCGTACGTTAAAGGAAACGAAGTCGTCGTGAGGCACAGGCCGGAGAGTCCCTCTGGAAAACCCTCCTTTGACTCCTCCCTCGACTCGAACGTCGTTCACGTAAGGCTAACTCCCGGTCTTTCCCCGGAGGTTTTCCTTGCAATCTCCGAGAACGTTCATGGAATAGTTCTCGAGGGTTACGGCGCTGGGGGAATCCCGTACCGGGGCCGGAACCTTCTTGAGGCTGTTTCGAAAGTTGCCCCCGAAAAGCCCGTGGTCATGACAACGCAGGCCCTCTACGGGGGTGTGGACCTCACGAGGTACGAGGTCGGCAGAAGGGCGCTTGAAGCCGGTGTAATCCCAGCCGGAGACATGACGAAGGAAGCAACGCTTGTGAAACTGATGTACGCCCTTGGAAAAACGAGGAACGTTGGTGAGGTAAGGGAAATAATTGAGAAAAACATCGCCGGGGAAATCAGCTCAGCTTTTTGAGTTCTTCGTCACCAATTAGAAGGGGCCTCGTTGCCTCCATTACATAACTGAGCTCCCACCTCACATCTCCCCGGTTCATGAGCTCGGCATAGCGTTTGGCTTTCTCTTCAGCCTCTTCAATGCTGGAGGCCTCAACGATTCTCCTCACGTACCACTTTCTGTCCCCAAAGCGGAGCTTGAACTCGGCAAGGAACATGGGCACCACCGTTTCTTTCTCCATAGAAAGATTTAAAACTATAATGGACTCTTGGGTTTGGATGTACGAGGTGATGAGGTCATGAATATTAGACAGGTAGTTCTAACTATTATTTTACTCTCCATCATATCTTTTAGTTATGTCTCTGGAGTCAGCTTTGGAGATGACGTGACAGTTACGGGATACACTGTGAACAACAAAGCACCGGCCTTAGTAATGGAACAGAACGGGAATTATGGTTTACTAATACTCTTTGACAATGCAAGCACTTGGGCTCTCATCCGATTTGATGAAGACATGAATATCGTCCCCCTTCGTATATACCATGTTTCTGAACCAAAAGGCTATGCAGTTTATCCATCCTCAATAATCCCTTACGATGGAGGGTTTTTAATTGCAGGTGGTATAGATTCTGGAAACATTCATTCAAATTTTCATGGGGGTTTTTGGATAGCCTATCTCAACAAAAAAGGGGATATCCTGTGGGAAAGGGCGTACTTAACCCGTTATACCTCATCCATCTCAAGGGTGCTAGTTGATAAATTCACAGGGAGAATTTTGCTGGTAGGTAGTGGGTCTTTTTACTCTGGTAGTGATGGATTTATAGGCGTTTTTAATCCAGAAACCCGAAAGCTTGAGAAGTTTGTTGCTATTGGTGGTCCTTATGCAGATGGAGTTGATGCAGTTCTGGTTCTCAAGAGCTCGTACATTGTAGTGGGAAGTTCGTGGAGTCTGGGCGATGCACAGGGGAAAGTCTTTATTTTGAAGTTCACAAAAGATTTCAACATTCTGAGCTCGATTGCGTTTACTCTCCTTGACGGGGGCACTCCCGTAAGGTCAGCTGATTGGTGGACAATTAATGCAAGTTATTCCAACAATACGATTAAGCTCTTTGGAGAGTTCCTCATTGAAAAGTACAGTCCCGAGAAAATTACCCTTCAGAAAAGCGGATTGTGGTGGATGACCATTGATAGGGACCTTAATCCCATTTATTATTCATTTAAAGAAGCCATCGTTAACTCCAGTCCCATTGAGCTTGGTTATTCGGGAGTCCTCAACTTGTATCATCTACCTTTGACCAATGAGTCTCTGATAGTGTCCGGGATTTACAAGAATTATGAAAGATTTTTTGTAGGATGGCTTCATAATAGCTCAATAGATGGATATTTTGTTAACGTTAACCGCTCTCCCATAAGTTACTATCCCTCGACTATTTCCCCATTCACTTCTGTTTTTACCATGGACGGTTCTCTGGTTCTCTTATTAACTGCCTCAAAATATTCAGATACAAACTTCAAGGTATATAATCCCCTTTTAGCCATCGGGATTCCCTATACCAAGCTTCATAATCCTTTGGAACTGAGGAAAAGCTTCCTCTATGGGGGTAACTTTTCGATACAGCTACGAAATACGGGTTTCAAGATTGAGGCTGGCAGGTATATTGCTCCCTATAACATAAAACTCCTCAACGTTGAGATGCATCCCGGTAATATTAGCATTGTTCCTGTTAATTCTGCCCTGAACCTTGTTGAGCTCAGAAATCCAAAACCAATGGTTGATGTGGAAATAATCAGGGAAAAGAATTCACGATTTCCAGAGGATGCATCAATTTACGTAGACAACACTAAGATTAACGTTAGCTCAGTGGCGACTCTATACCTCTTTCCCGGAATGCACAACATTACCGTAACCCGTCCTGGTTTCATATCCCATACAGAGAAGATTCACTTACAGGCGTTTGTTAGTTACGGCTTTTCTATTGACGTTCTTGCGTCATTTCTGCGACTTTCTGTTTCCCCGGAGAACGCCACTATAAAAGTAATGTGTCCGATATCTTATAGACCGACTTATAGATTCATCTTTAACCTTACGCCTGAGATAAAAGGGATAATACTACCAACTGGCTACCACTGCCTTGTTACTGCCATTAAAGATGGTTACGTCCCACAATCAAAGGAGATATGGACTTTTGGTGTTATCAACTTAACATTCAATCTTCGGCCCGAGCCTGCTACTCTAATAATCTCCAGTAACCCCTCGGCAGAGGTGCGGATAAATGGGAAGATGTACAATATAACTCCTCTGACTGTTTCCCTTAATCCCGGGAATTACACTGTAATTCTGTCACGCGAAGGCTATCAGAACTACTCCATGAACTTATCACTCAATCCTGGAGAGACGAGAAAATTGAATATCACCCTTACCCGGGTGACACCCTCTACAAAACGCTCGATAAACACACCCTCACCGGTTACCCATACCAAAACCTCAAGCGCTCCAACTCAAAACATGAGTACACTACCGTTAAATGAGAAAAGAAACATATGTGGTCCCGCTTTCATAGGAGTATTGGCTCTCTTAGTGCTAGTAGTTGAACAGAGAAAGATCTAAGGCTCTACTGCCAAATAAACACCGTTCCTCTCGAAGGCCTCGAAAACCTTTCCTCCCTCTTTCGTTTTCAGCTCGACGAGGACTTTCTCCGGAGCCTTTTCCACGTCAACCTCGACCTTATGGTTGCTGAGCACCTGAATGAATGCATCTCCAAGCCTCTCGAACTCGAAAATCAGGTTTCCGTCTTCCCATCTCGTTCCCCTGAAGTTGACCCCACCCATTCTGAAAGTTACCTCAAGAACAATCTTCAAAGCGTTCACCGGGATAAGTGGGGGAGGGAGGTTAAAAACGTTTGCAAGTTCACTCTTTTTTCTTCAGCTTCACGACCTGCTTCGCGAACTCCTCTAAGACCTCTTTCCTCATGCCCTCGAAGAACTTAATGGAACCCGCGTAGCTGTGGCCACCGCCCTCTATTCCAGCGCTCGGTAGCTTCTCTTGGAGCTTTGGAATTATGGCGTTTAAGTCGAAGTCGTACGCGGCCATTCCGTCGCTGGCCCTCACCACGGCAAAGTCTGGACCATAAGCGAGCGTTAGGATGGGGCTGTCCTCGCCGTACTTCTCCTTGAAGTGGTCGTGGATTAAACCACTTAACTTGCCCGGCGATGGGTAGGAAAACTTTGGAGCGAAGAGTTCCACGTCTATCGTGTTGAACCTTATGCCGTTAGGCAAAACGACGCTCTTGACGTGGGGTAGGGAAGCCTTTAGGGCCTTCTCCTGCTTCTCCTTCACCTCAGGGTAAATCGCGTTTATGAGCTCGCGATGCCTCTGCAGGTTTCCAGTGAGGAGGAGAATCTCGTCTATGATTCCGTGGCCGTCCATGAACTTCCAGTAGAAGGCCTCGTGGTCTATTACCTCGGCTATCTTCTTCAAATCCTCCTCGGTCAGACCCTTGGACTTCTTTGCTATCTCAAGGTACTGGTAGAACTCGGGAGCCTTACTCCTGTCGCCAGTTCCAGCTATCGCCGGCAGGTGCTTTATCTTGTCCTCCACCTCGGGGTTTATGAAGCGAGCCACTTCCGTTGCCAGCATTCCGGCTGTTAGTTCGTAGTAACCCCTCTTCACGTGGTGTGGATTGACGTGAACATCGACGTATTCATCAACCTTGGCCTTATCCTCGCTAATCCACTCCCTCGGGTCGTGGTGGTCTATAACCACTATCGGCACGCCGTAGGCCCTTATGCGCTTGTAAGCGGGAATGTCCTCGCTGGTTCCGCCGTTGTCCACGATGACAACCAGAGGCAGAGGGTCGCCGAACTTCTCGTGGTCCTCAATCATGAAGATTATGTCCTTGAGCACATCTTCGAGCTCGTAGAAGGGTGCTCTACTGGGTCTGCGCTTGAAGAGCTTCCACCTCGCCTGCGGGTCGGGGGAGATGCTCTCTATCAACGGGACTATCGCGTATTCGAGTGCCAGACCGGAGGTGTAGCCGTCTGTATCGGAGTGGTGCCTCAGCAGAATCGGTCTACCTTCAAAGATTGCTCTCCTAATCATGAAGGCCGCCTTCATTATCTTGGGCTTGAGCTTCTCAAGAACCTCGCTCTCCACGAGGAATCCCACGTCCTTTGGCTGGGCCCTCTTGTCCAGTTCGGCCTCTATCTGCTGTTTAACCCTCGCCGCGTCCGGTCCCCAGAGCCTCGCCATGTCGCTGACTTCTATCTGAATCTCGCCGGAGTGGAAGGCTATCTTTCCAATGATTTCAACAATGTCGCCGACGCTTATGTTCGGGTAAGCCCTCACTCCCGGGGCCTCGAATGCGGCCGCCCAGGTTATGCCGGTTCCGTCAGTTATGGTAAAGACCGTCGGCCCGCCGGTTACCTGTATCTGCGTCACCCTTCCCTGTATTCTCACAGTCTTTCCGGCCATGTCCTTGCTCAGCTCGGCTATTGGCGTTACGGGGAGTTCTTTCTTAACCACAACCGTCTTGTAATGCCTCAGCGGGGACTCGATTAGGTCGATTTCCCTCTTGTCTGGCCTCACGTCAAGGACCTGAACGATTATCTCCTGCCCGGGTATGTACTCCCTTCCGCCGAGGAGGTCCTTCCGCTTGATTAAACCGACAACGTGGGGGTTGAGTTTGACGAAAACGCCAAAGCGCTCCACTCTATCTATGGTTCCCTTGTAGAGGCTTCCGATTTCAACGTCCTCGTAGTCACAGGTCTTGTCGAGAATGAAAACAACCTTGTACTTCCTCAGGCAGTCCGGACAGACCCAGGTTGTGTCCATTCCGGGCTCCCAGGGCCCTTTGATTTTACCGCATATATCGCAGGCGAGGACCTTTCCGGTTCCACCACAGACTGGACAGGTGTCGTAAACCGGAACAGTCCCCTTGCCGTGGCACTCTGGGCAGGGGATTTCATCAACCTCGTCCTCAACTCCAAGGTGGTCAAGGTTTCTGTAGCCCTTCAGCTTATCGCCTATTTTGAAATCAGCCGGAACGTAGCCCCAGCCCTCGCAAACGGGGCACTCCTTCTCGCCAACCTTAACCTTTCCCGTTCCATGACACTCGGGACAGTCCTTGACTGCCATTCTCTCTCACCCTACCTCGGTTGCCCTCTTGACTTAAAAACGTTAGCAGATTCTACTCAACCTTTATAACCCTCCCTTTGATACGTTTCTCTGCGATGATGAGTGAATCCAATGCTGAAGAGATGATGAACCCCGAACCTGAGCACGAGGTGGTTGAACTGGAGAAGCTCCGCAAGAGCGTGGAGAAACTCACGAGGCAGGTTGAAAAGCTTGAAGAGCAGAAAAAACCCGATTCCCTTGGCTGGGACGACATAGCCCAGGAGATAGTCGGCGCGATAACCTTCGCCCTGCCCTTCCTCTTCACGGGGGAAGTCTGGGATGTTGCCAAGGACATTTCCGTGGAACGTTCCCTCGCGATATTCCTGATGACCCTGATTCTGGCCTACCTCTTCCTTACCAAGGCAAACCTCGGGAACCTGAAGCGTGAGGAGATATTCCATATCCCCAAGAGGCTCATAACGGTGGCTTTGATTTCCTATGCCGTCTCGGCCTTTCTGATATACATCTTCGGAATCGACTACATAGCCCACTTCAACAGGCTCCAGTATCTCAACGCGACGGTTATAATAAGCACGTTCGCGGTCATAGGGGCAATAGCCGTTGACATGGTGAGGTGAATGAGAATCGTAACCGGCAGAAAATGGGAGGCCTTTGGAAACGATGCCCTCCTTTTTCCGGAATACGGTAAAACCAGGGATGAGCTCATGGCCTTTGTGGACTCTCTCAAAGAGGACGAAACCCTCGTAACGGCCAGTCTCGAGCTGATTGACATCATAACCAGTCGCTTCAGGAAGGGTGATGACAACGTTCTCCTCTACTCCGAGACTGGAAAGACCCTAACGCTTAAAGAAACCCACGAGCTGAGGAAGTACCTCGACTTCGACGTCAGAGGTGGGTTTTCTGGAGAGGAGGCGAGAACATCGGTGCTCTTCGTGGAAGGCAAAACCGACGCGAAGTTCTTCAAAGCGGTTTTCAAAAAGCTCTTCGAGTTCAAAGAGAGCAGAAAAGCCCCGGGGAGTTTAAGGTTCATAGAGCGCGTTTTTGAGCGCGACAACTTCGACCTCCTAAAGAGGGAAAGCGACGGTCACTACTTGGCTGTTATCCCGAGCGAGGGGAACTCGGGGGTTATCAGAAACCTAGGGAACTTCCTTAAGGCCATGGACGTCTTTGGATTCGCAGTTGAAAGGCTCGGTGTTGCCGTTGATGTTGACGAGAGCAGGGAAAATGCCCTCGCCTCGATAACCGGAAAGCTCTCCGGGTTCCGGCATGAGAAGACAGAGCTCGGCTACCGCGTCGGTGAAACGGAGGTGGTTCCGCTCATAATAGGCCTGCCCTTCAAGGACGAGCTCATAGACTGGAGGAAGCCGACCGTTGAGGATTTGATGCTCCATCTCATAGCCAGGGAGGGACTGCTCGAGAAAATAAAGCCCGGTCTCAAAGCCCTCAACGAGAGCCTTGGAAGAAAGTTCAAACCGAAGGAGGTTATGTATCTGGCCCTCTCAGCCTATGGGCACTGGGGAAACCTTGAGGGGTTCTACGAGCTCTTCGTCATGCGCTCTAGGTTTAGAAACCTTAAGGCCGTTCTGAGAGATGCCGGGCTGATGGAGGGTCTCAGGTATCTCGCTTTTGCCGAGCGCTGAGTTTTTAAGCTTTCTCCGGTTATTATCTCTGGTGGGAAGTATGAAGCTCGTCTCATTCGACGTCTGGAACACGCTCCTAGATATAAACGTTATGCTCGATGCCATGGCAGTTGAGCTTTCCAAGCTTATGGGGGCTTGTATAATAGACGTCGTCGAGGGCATAATGCTCACCCGCGAGAGAATCAAGGCCATGCGCTCCAAGGGCACAGGAAATCGGGAAAGGGCTCTGGAGGAGAGCCAGGAGCTTCTGGCGGAGCTTCTTGGGATAGAGGTCGAGCTCGTCAAGAGGGCTACCGCGAGAGCAGTTCTGAGGGTTGATGATGAAATCGTCCTGCCGGGAGCGAAGGAGACTCTTGAGGGCGTTAAGCGGAAGGGCCTAAAGGTCACCGTCACGGGCAACGTGATGTTCTGGCCGGGTTCTTACACGAGGCTTCTGCTTGAAAGGTTTGGCCTTATGGACCACATCGACAAGACCTTCTTCGCGGATGAGGTTAAGGCGTTCAAGCCCATGAGGGAGATGTTTGAGAAGCCTCTGAAGGCCTTCAACGTGAAACCGGAGGAAGCCATACACATCGGCGATACCTACGCGGAGGACTTTGAAGGCGCTTTAAAGGCCGGCCTCTGGGCGGTCTGGATAAACCCGGAAGCGGAAAGTGTTAGGAGAATCCACGAGCGGGGCTTTGAGGTTCCGAGCGTTGAAGGGATTCTGGAAGTGCTTGAGGAAATAGAAAAAAACTAGCGAATGAGCTTGGCTTTCACTTCTTTCCCATTTTAAGCCACGCGCCAAGTCCGACCTGCTTCGTCTTCTGATACTTCAAATCCTCCTTGCGGTAGCCAAAGGCCCTTAGAATTCTCTCAACTGCCGGCAGAACCTGGTTCTCGATGTAATACTCGGCATCATAGCGGTGCTTCGTCGGGTCGAACTCGTCGAAGGGAATGGCCCTGTCCCCAATCCTGCCGGAGCCCTTGAGGACGATGTAGCTTATCACGGTTCCCGGACGAATTTTTATCCCCCTCGCGGCGAGCCTTTTGGCAACGGCCACGTGCGGTCCAGTGGCTTTGTAGTCCTTCAGGTCTCTCGTTATCTGCTCGTGGATGACGAGCTTCTCCGGTGGAACCTCGTACTTGCTCAGCTTCTCTGTCACTTCCTTGACTATCCTAACTGCCTCTTCAACGTCACCGTGCTTGAGTATGGCCTCCAGAACTCTCGCCTGCGTTTCTTTCGCTATCTCGCTCCAGTCGCGCCTCACTATCTCAAGCCCGCGCGTTGTTATCTTGCCTTCCTCGTCTATTACCGCGTACTTCTTTTTCGTCACGAAGAAGCCCCTGACGTAGAAGCCCTCGTACTCGAGTTCAAGCAAACCGGGCAGTTTAGTATTTATATACTTGAGGAACTCTTTCGCCTTCTTTTTGACCGTTTCGGCATCCGCTCCAGGAATTGTCGCGAAAAAGCCATCGGTGTCGGCATACAGTACTTTAAAGCCAAATTTCTCCTCTATCTCTCTTATAGTGGTCTCTATGTACTCCCTGCCCCAGGCAGTAACACTCTCGGCACACTCCCTGCAATACCAGCGAGCCTTTGCGTAGCCGTAGTAACCGTAGAAGCTGTTTGCAAGGATTTTAATGGCCCGCTGCCTGTAATCAAGGAGCTTCTTCTCAACGGGGTCTATAGTTGCCTTCATCTTTCTCTTTATCTTCTGCCTCTCCTCCAGAAGGTCTCCGAGAAGGCTTGGAATGAATCCCGGAAAGTCCTTGCAGAACTTATGGCCCACCTGCGGGGCCACATCGTATTCTTTACAGCCTTCTCTGTTGAGAGTGTCAGGCGAAACGTTATGGGTGATTATTATTGAGGGGTAGAGGCTTCTAAAGTCTAGATAAACTATGTTCTCCCATAATCCCCGTTCCGGTTCCTTGACGTATCCGCCTGCATAGCTCTGTCTCCTTCTTGCAAGTTCCCTCTCATCAGGCTTGTTGGGTGCAAGCTCGTTTCTCTCGTAGGCTTTCCTTAGGAGAAACCACTCCACAAGGTTGCCCGTGCTCGAACGCGATACATCCCAGAGGCTCTGGCCTATGAGTCTTGAAAGCTGCGCCTCCATCGGGAAGAACTCCTTTCCGAGCTCAAAAGTTACCTTGGCGTCCTCCATCGAGTAGCGGGCTACCCTCT
>NZ_JALVAO010000005.1 GCF_027011145.1 Thermococcus sp.
GGTCCAATGCTGAACTGGTCAGCTCGCCCAGCGCGTAGAAGCCGAAGATTATCGCCAGTCCGCGGTAGAACTCCATTGGCTTTCACTCAGATTCCTATAAACCTTCTCTTCAGCTCATCAAGGGAGACCCTTTGATACATGGGCAATATGGGATCGACCTGGTCAAACTGGAATATTATGTTGCCCCGGGGGATGTACCGTTCTACGTCCCTCTTTAGGGCCTCTGTCTCATCTCTCATATCTTCTATATCTGTTAGATCTAGGAACCTGGTCACAAAGAACTCTTCGCCCTCATACTCCACAGCCACCCATATGTCCCCGTCAAGGTATCTAGGCTTCCCTGTGTATTTAATTTTGGTGTCCTTTCCATCTACGACGAGAATCTTTGTATCAAGTAGTTCGGGTCGTATCTTTCTTGCAGGGATTTTGAATTTTTCAAGGAGTGAATGGACGAGAGTGTTGGGTATATGGGAAACTGTGCCCACCACCTCGGCGTCAATAGCAAGGGGGTTTGCAGCTTTTATAAAGTACTTCTCTACAGTCTTCTCATAGTACTCCTTGTCCACCAGAAGAAGAGCTGAGTTACGAACTATGCATTGATAGAGTCCAAGCGCCATCCATGGTGATTCGTCCATGGGGATTCTCCATACCATCTGACCGGCTGTAAACGCCAGGTATGCGTCCACTACTGTTTTTAGGGACTCGTAGTCTTCTTTTGGGATGTGTCTGCGGTACTCCCTGTGAAGATCCATCTTTAGTTTGGGAGGTCCGAGCATCATGGGGACATACGGGGATATGGTTCCAGCTATCCGTATCCTTTCTCCGGGCTTAACTTTTGTACCCCAGAACTCCTTTATCTTATGAACTTCAATAACTTCCTGTGAGGGCACATGGTTGGAGGGTGTTTTATGTTCTATCTTCTGTTCAATCACTGCAGTTGCAAGGGTTCCGAAAGCACTTTCAACGAGGGCGCCTATTACCAAATCTATCATTTAACCCCCTCTCAGAGTTATGTGAGAACATTATTATAAAAGTTTATCATTGCGTTTTCTTGGTGATAAAATGTTCCTCAGGAACTACCGCTTTTCCCCGGGTTACGGGCCGGAATGGGGCAGCGGCGGAATCTTTGGGCTGAGATACCACAACGGGACGCTCTACTTCACCCTCGCCTTCGAGGCACAGGCCTATTTCATCGACGTGAAATCGGATGAAGAGAAAACCTATGACTTCACGCTCGTTGGGGAGGCACCTACGAGCGGCGGCGACACATACAACGCCGTTGAAACCGTCGACGAGTTTATCTACTTCGGCGGCTGGGTTCACGCTCCAGCCGTTTACAGGGAAGAAGACCGGAGGATACTCTTCACCAACAAGTACTCCCACGTTCACGTCTACGACACTGAAGAAGGCTCAGTAAAGCTCCTCTGGAGGGACTCCATCCACCACGCGACGGAGTGGGCCGGCGAGGTGAGCGAGATAATCTACGACCCCTACGGCGACCGCCTTTTGCTCGCGAGGGAGGACGGCCACGCGAACCTCGGCGTTTATTCCCTCGACAGGAGAACCGGGAAGGCCGATACCTTAATCCATGAGCCGTCTCCAAAGGGAACCCTCGTGCACGACACCGCCTTCTTCGGAATCGGGAACAACTTCACGGAAGGGCTGAGGGAGTTTAGGGCCTTGGACTTCATAAGCGGAAGGTGGGAGGCATTCAAACCGGGGGAAAGCGTCGATGGAAAGCCCTACATCCGGCCAGAGCTGGGGGCGATGGCCTCGGCCTACAATAGGGCGTTCGCCTTCGTCCGCGGCGGAATCTTCGCAGGAAACCCATTCATGGGCGAGGAGTTTAGCTTTTACCGCCTCTTCGACTTCAACACATTCTACGCGCCCTTCCGGGTGAACGCGGTCAACGTTGGAGGCGGTATTCTAACGGCCTTCAACGCGCATCACGACGCGGTTTACAGGCCGGATTCCAATGAGTTTGGGATGCAGTGGGCCACGACCAACACCATCGTTGGCCCGAGCCTTCTCGTTTACATCGCTCCCCCGATGGTCAAGATTGTTGGAACCTTCGGCGCAAGGGTTACAAGCATCGAGAAGATGAACGGAAAGCTTCTCATCGCCGCCAACAGCGCACCCAACACCGGCGCGACCGAGGCGACGCCCTTCGACACGGGCAACAGGGACTTGGTGGTTCTTGACGAGAGGATAATCCAGGAGAGACCTCCCTCGGTGAGCTTCTCCATCCCCCTCGCCCTTCAGGGAACGAGAACCTTCGGGGGAATCCCTCTCGACGGCTACCGCGAGCCGAGGCTGATCCTGAAGCTCTCCGAGGACAACAGGCTGACCGTTTACGAGTACGACCTCTCACTGCCAGCTACCGGGGCGGAGTCAGAAGTCTTCGAACTCGATAAGGGAAAGAATGTGATTGACCTGAGTACCTTCGGTGGGATAGTGAGCTTCGAACTATTGAAGAAGGACTTCAAAGGAAAGGTGAAAATAGATCTGAGATAACCCCCAGACATTTAGGCATTACAACTCCTCGATGAACCTCCTAGCATCGGAGGGATTGTTTAGATTTATCCCCCTAATCCCCCACATCCTTGCAATGAACCAGAGTTCCCGGATGTAGTCCCCCGGAACAGCCGAAAGATGATTCGCACCCATGACGTTCAGAAAGGTTTCTTTGTCTAGGGGATTCTTGATAGCCGTGTGGGGCCATTGCTTACCCCATAGTAGCTTTTCTTCTATTTTCTCGTCGATTTCAACTCCCTCTCCGAGGAAATAGAGGAGGTAATACCTCCCGTCTCTCCGTATTAATCTCACGAATGTGAAGGTTGCTGAGGGTGTGCGGTATGTGAGTGCGGCCCCGCTTTTTCCCTGGCACTGCCCCTGGAGCGTCGTTCCCCCGAGGTTCTCCTCGGGGTCTTCGCTTAATCTAGCATAATAGAGAGAAGATGCCCCGCAGTTTGCTATTATGACCACGTCGTCGTCGAGGTACTTTATGTCCCCAAAGAGAGGAGGTTTGTGACTCAGGAAGTAGAGGATTGAGGAGCTGATTGTGCCCTTAATATCCCCCTCACAGGTTGCAGGTATTACCCCCTTTTCTCCCTCTGCATCAACTGGGAAGGGGAAAAGCGCAGGGATTAAGCAGGCTGTGGTTCCATAGACCTCACTCAACTCGGGCTGACACTTTATTGATACCCCGGCAACGTTTTTGTCGGTTAACTCCTTTGATGCCAAGTAAAGCCGTATTTGGCGCTTTAGACTCTCGGGTGTCAGCATCCTTCCATCAAATTTAACCTCCGTTTTTGATAGCAACCATTCGTAGAATTCATCCACCCTCTTCGCATCGATTTCTCCGGCCTTTTTCACGATGAGGTACTGATCAACCATCAGAAAATCTTCCACCATACGTTTGAGCCCTGGGATATCGTCCATAAGGTGCTCCATTCCTAACGTGTAGGGGGATCCGAAGATAAGGAGGGGGTGGGTTGAGAGCTCTCTAACGGCTTCAGCGGCTCTAGCCCAACTCAGAAGAGAAGAGGTGTCCCCTTTTAGCCTAAAGTGCCGGAGAGTGTGCTCGTGTATGGAGCTCTCCCATAGAGAGGCCCCCACGGATGTTATGCAAGTGGAACCCGCCCATGCAGGGTCGTCATCTGCGTAGAGGAGCAGCGGGACCTTTGATTCCCTTGCAAAGGCCGTTACGAGATTGCTCTCGGTCCAGTGCCAGAGTCCAATAATGGCTCCCGCAACATCCTTCGAGGCAACCATCCTTGCAGCCCTGACGCTTTCCTCTTTTGAGTCTATCCCAAAGTTTCTGCCGTCCTTGAGGGAAGAGTATTTTCCGAGCTCCGAATTCAGATCGATCACGCCAAAACCACGGTTTCTCAGGAATGACACGAGAGTCTCGTGCTTTTCTTTCATTGCACTCTCCCTTTCTGATGAAAGAGATGTTGGTCGGGGATCTGTGAAAGTTACAACGGCCAGCATGTTTTCACCTCAGAACAGGGCTTCTCCGTGTTCATTGAAGAGGTGGGCCCTCCTGATGTTCACCACTAACCCGACCTCTGAACCTTCTTCCACCCGGGATTCCGGCGGAAGGGAGGCCGTGAGGGAATATCCTCCCAGGGACATGTGGACGATTTTCTCGTTTCCGAGGTTTTCCAAAATGTCCACACGGCCCCTTATCGTGTTCTCCTCATCGTGTACGGGGGAGATGTCCGCATCGTATATGTCCTCCGGCCTTATTCCGAGGGTTAATGTTTTTCCCGTGTAGCCACTGGCGAGTTCCAGCTGTCCTGCGGTCAGTCTCAGATGGAAGTCTCCAAAGTCCATTCTACCGTCTTCAAGAAGGGTCCCCTCAAGGAAGTTCATTGGTGGTGTACCAATGAATCCGGCAACAAAGGTGTTTGATGGCCTGTTGTAAACTTCTTCTGGCGTACCAACCTGCTGGAGCTGTCCTTTGTTTATCACCGCGATCCTGTCCCCCATCGTCATTGCCTCTACCTGGTCGTGGGTAACGTATATCGTGGTAACCCCCAGATGCCTCTGGAGCTTTTTGAGCTCCGCCCTCATCTTTACCCTGAGTTTTGCATCGAGATTGCTGAGCGGCTCGTCCATCAAGAACACCTTTGGTTTTCTTATAATAGCCCTTCCAAGTGCCACTCGCTGTCTCTGACCCCCGCTCAGCTCCCGGGGCTTTCTCCTGAGGAGTTCCATAAGTCCGAGTAGTTCGGCCACTTCCTTAACACGCTGATCTATCTCCTTTTTAGGGACTTTCCTGAGCTTTAGAGGGAATGCCATGTTATCGTAGACCGTCATGTGGGGATAAAGGGCATAACTTTGGAAAACCATTGCTATGTCCCTCTCCTTTGGCGGAACAAAGACACCTTTTTCAGAATCGGCGACGAGATCTTCCCCTATGTAGACCCTTCCCCTCGTGGGTTCCTCAAGACCCGCTATCATTCTGAGCGTGGTGGTCTTTCCGCACCCGCTCGGACCGAGGAGTATCATGAACTCCCCATCTCTCACTTCGAGGTTCATCTCCCTTACGGCAACTACTCCCTCAAACTCCTTCCAAACTCCAACGAGACGGACACCGGCCATCTTCAACACCTCACTCAAGTATGAGACGTATTTTCGTGCTCTCATACTCTTCCAACACGGCGAACATTCCTCCAACCTTCACAACACTTCCATCGATTTTGAGATCAAAATTGTCTATTCCCTCCTCCAGGACGACGCTATAACCCACCACCTGACCTGCCAGAGTCTCAATCTCTCCAGTTGACAAGTTCCGTCCCACTATTTCCGCGTATATCTTTTGGCGTGGCAGATACCTCCGTATCAAGTCAACGGCATGGAAGGTCGTGAAAAACCTGACGTCGTGCTTTTTGTTGACGTCTTCAATGAGAAGCTCTGATTCCTGAAAAGCCTCTCGAACAAATGCATACTGAGCAAAAATAATCTCAGGATACGTTGCTTTAAAGCTCGGAGGATTCCTCGGCCTCAGCCCTATGTTCTGTATGTCAATAACCTCCTTTCCATCGAACATCCCTATGAAATGGTTCAGCCTGTGAAACCTCCTTATGAACAGGTTTCCCTTTCCCCTAATCCCATTTAACGGGGCTTCTCCACCGGTGTATATTGACAGCGTAACACCCCTCTTAAGGGCGTTTTCTAGGTCCTCCTTAATTTCTTCTAGAAATTTCTCGGGTGCCACTAGTATTATCTCGTATTCGCTGCTCTCTATGGACTCACGTACCATCTCGATGGCCTCGTTTATATCTGTCGTTCTCCAGATAGCTGGTTTTTCCTGCCCTTTGCGCTTGGATTTTGAGAGTTCCTCTTCAAACAACTTTCTGAGGTCGTCTATGTCGCTCTTCAACCTCATAAATGCTATCGATGGCGAGAACGCTGCGTAAACACGTGGGCTTCCTTCCACCTCGGTAACGAAACCACGTGCCTTGAGGGAGGTCACGGTATCGTAAACCCTGTTGTAGGGTATTCCACTTTCCTCAGATATTTTCCTGGCAGTGCTTGGACCGTTTACGAGGAGAGTCCAGTATGTGAGAACCTCGTACTTCGTGAACCCGAGTCCCATCATGGCGTTCATAATTTTATCACTTGGCTCCATTGACACACACCCTCTAATTGGTTAGTTCTCCTTCCTAAATACATTGCCCACACTCCTTCGCTATGTGTTTACTTTTAGTAAATAATATGACCACAGTATATATAAAAATTTCCTTTTTTCCAGGCCCATAATTGGATATTGAAGTTTTTTCATGGCTATTAATCCTCGACTTTTGACTGAATCCAAAAACTATATATATACTTAAAGTAAATCAACTGTGAATACAACTTGAGGTGTGTGCGTATGGGAAAGAAACCCCTGAGCATTGCCATGGTTTTTGTTCTTGTACTCGCCGTTGTTGCGGCGGGGTGCATTTCGGGAGGAGGAACCTCCACAACCCAAACAAGCACATCCAGCTCCGGACAGGCAACCACGACCAGTCAGACAACCACCACATCCCAGAAGCCTGTTGAAGTAGTTATTTACGGACAGTGGGGTGGGGTGGAGGGCCAGAACTTTGAGAGCGCTCTCAAGGTGTACGAGCAGGAGCACCCAAACGTCAAGATAAAGTATGTTGTGCAGTCAAAACTTAGAGATTCCGTTCTCACAGAACTCGCAACAGGCTCGCCATCCTTTGATATCGCAATTCTGCCGTGGCCGGCCCTTATAAAGGAACTTGGCCAGAAAGGACAGCTTGAACCCATGAATAACGTTGTTAACGCTTACAACGGAGAGATTCAAAAGGACCTCCTCAACATGGTCACCGTTGGAAACACATACTATGCAGTTCCAATTAAAGCCTGGGCCAAGCCAGGGATATGGTACAACGTCCACGACTTTGAGAAGTACAACTTGGAGCCACCCAAGACCCTAGACCAGCTCAAACAGGATTGTAAAATTTTCAAGGAAAACGGGATACAGCCCATGGCCAGTGGTGCCGCCGACAAGTGGCCACTTTCCGACATCTTTGAAGCGGTTCTTATTAGGGTTGGTGGACCCCAGCTCCACAACGACCTCATGCTTCACAAGGTCAAGTGGACAGACCCGCGCGTTCTTGAGGCTTTCAAGATACTCCGCGACCTCATAAAGGAGGGCTGCTACGGCAATCCCCAGACTGCTATAGGTGAGAAGTGGGAGGCGCAGGTCCCGAGGCTCGCCAACGGCCAGGTAGCCATGTACTTCATGGGGAACTGGATTGTCCTCATGCTTGAGAAGGAAGGAGCCAAACCCGGAACTGACTTTGGACTAATACCGTTCCCGGTCATAAACCAGAGCGCCAAGTTCGCCATTGTCGCCGGTGGAGACTGGGTCGTCATTCCGAAGAACGCTCCCCACAAAGAGGCGGCTATGGAGCTGGCAAAGTGGCTAGCCGGACCTCAGTACCAGGGGATCATGGTGAAGAAGAAGGGCTACCTCGCCCCGAACCTTAAGGTTCCCCTTAGTGCTTATGACCCAACGGACGCCAAGGTCGTTGAGTGGATGAAGGAGTACGGCATTGTGCCGGACCTTGACGACAATGCACCGCCAGGATTCCAGCCCATAATCTGGAACAAGCTCTTCGAGTTCTGGGCCAACCCGGACAACTACAAGCAGATAGCTGAACAGCTCGAACAATACGCGGAGCAGTACTACAAGTCATGAGGTGTTTGAGGATGGGCGGAAGAAGATGGCTGACGAAGGATTTCTTTATTCTAATGATGCCCGCCTTCATTCTTCTTTTAATTTTCATAATCTATCCCCTGTTCAACACGTTCTATCTCGGCTTCACCCACTGGGATGGAATGACCGCCCCCAAGTTCGCGGGGATTGCAAACTACAAGGAAATGATTCACGACCCTCTCTTCTGGACATCGATTAAGAACAACCTGTTCATATTCGTGGTATTCCTACCCTTGGTTACTCTCATCGGCCTTGGTTTCGCAGTCCTGCTCCACAACAAGGAGGTGTTCGGAAGGAACGTTCTCCGCGGTCTTGTAATGCTCGGTATGGTAATGCCCATGACGGTGGTCGGTATAGTCTGGATGCTTCTCCTGGACCCGCACGCGGGAATCGTGAACAGAATCCTTGAAATATTCGGCGTTCCCCCGAGGGCTTGGATACAGGACCCCTCCACGGCAATATACTTCGTAATAATAGGCTCCCTGTGGGCGTGGCAGGGGTTTGCAACTACGGTTTTTCTAGCAGGGCTGGAGGGGCTTGATACTGAAGTGCTCGAGGCAGCATGGATTGACGGTGCGAATGCCTGGCAGAGGTTCAGATACATCCTCCTGCCCCTCCTAAAGCCTGCCCTGATAGTTGTTGTTACCATGAGCGCCATCTACATCCTCAAGGTCTTCGATCTAATCTACGTCCTCTCCGGCGGAGAGTCAGTTCCAATGTACCTGTTCGTGCTTGCGTACATGGTCTACTACGAGATATTCTACAACTTCCGGTGGGGATATGCAGCGGCCATAGCAACCCTGCTAACCGTTTCGGTGTTCGTGTTCTCCCTAGGAATGCTGAAAAAGATGATAGGCGAAAGGGGTGTTGAGAGTGGTTAAAGTTAGCACCAAGTACAAGATTTCGATAAACTTGGTGGCGTGGATAATAGGAGTGGTACTCTTCATTCCACTCCTGGCCCTTGTCATGACCTCAGTAAGACCCTTTGCTGAGATAGTCAACGGGTGGTGGAACCTTCACAACGCCCACTTCACGCTCATAAATTACAGGCAGGTCTGGGATGCGGGTTTCTGGAGGTATATCCTCAACTCTCTCCTCATAGCGACCTTCGCAACTATCCTGCCAATTCTCATAGCGGGCATGGCTGCCTACGGATTCACTTCTTTCAGCTTTCCCATAAAGACGCTCCTCTTCCTGACGCTCGTTGCAATTCAGGTTGTGCCACAGCAGGCGGTTATAGTCCCCCTCCTCAAGCTCTTCAGGGACCTGCACATGTACAACCAGTACTACGGTATAATCCTTGTCCACTCAACGTTTGCACTTCCTTGGACAATCTTCTTCCTGCGGAACTTCTTTAAGGCTATTCCAAAGGATTACGAGGAAGCTGCAAAGATAGACGGTCTGAGCGACGTGGGGATATACTTCAGGATAATACTCCCCATAGCCCTCCCCGCGGTTATAAGCGTGGCCGTCGTCCAGTTCATCTTCGTCTGGCAGGACCTGTTCTTTGCACTAACACTGCTCCGCCCCGATAAATGGCCGGTCTCAGCGGGGGTTACAACCTTCATAAGTCGCTACAACCCCAACTGGGGACAGCTAACAGCCGCAGGAACCCTCTCGATAGTAGTCCCGATACTCGTCTACGTGCTGCTCCAGAAGTATTACATGAGGGGTGTCGCGGGAGGAATCAAGGGCTGAGCCCTTCAAATATTTTTGGAGGGATGGAAGTTGGAATTCACCTTGGGTGTCAACTACTGGCCGAGAAGGAAGGCCATGTTCTGGTGGAGGGACTTCAGCGAGGAAGAAGTTCTGGAGGAGTTCACACAAATACGAGATCTTGGACTTAAACTCATCAGGATTTTCCTCCTCTGGGAGGACTTTCAGCCCCACCCGGATGTCATAAACGATGCAGTCCTCTCTAACCTGGGTACGGTACTGGACTTAGCCCGTGAGCTGGACCTTCTGGTCATTCCAACGTTCTTTATCGGGCACATGAGCGGATTAAACTGGCTTCCAAAATGGCTCCTTTCAAAAAGGCCTCATGAGAGGTTCCTGACATTTTCGGATGGTAGGATTGTGGATGTGGGAGCCGTAAACATATATGAGGATCCCAAGGCACTCGAAGCCGAGGAGTTGCTCTTACAGACCGTTGGAAGGGAATTCTCTTCACATCCTGCAATTCACAGCTGGGACATCTCAAATGAACTTGACAACGTCTTTATCCCCCGAAGTCCAGCCGTTGCATCTGAATGGCTTGCATTTGTTTACAAAACCCTGAAATCCGTTTCAAAGAAACCGGTTACTTTCGGGATACACCAAGAGGACATAGAGGGGGACAAAAACTTTCACGTGCCGGACGTTGCAAGGTGGAATGACTACCTGTGCATGCACGCCTATTCGGTTTACACGGACTTCACCGATCCTCTGGACCCATATTTTATCCCCTTCACATCTCTGCTAACGCGAGAGATGGGTGGGAAGGACGTTCTCATGGAGGAGTTCGGAATGCCGACCACTCCAGGGAAGACTAGGAGAATGCCCTCTGCGACGGGAAAGAAGATCATGCTCCATTATTTAATAAACGAAGAAGAGGCGGCCTCCTGGCTGGAGAAAACTCTAAGGCTCACAGCCGCTGTGGGTAGCCTGGGAGCAGTATACTGGAACTTCTCCGATTATCACAAAAGCCTCTGGGGGAGACCCCCCTTTGACAGAGCCATCCACGAGAGATTCTTTGGTCTTTTCAGGGGGGATGGGAGCCCCAAACCGGCAGCCGAATTAATGAAAAAGATTAAAGAGGAACTGGAGTCTGTTGATAAAATCGATGTGAGACTTGAAATTCCAGGGCAATACTACCGTAATCCCAAAGAAAACTTGAAGATGCTGTACTTCCAGTTCCGGGAGATGGTGGGTGATGTAAAATGATGGTGTGTCTTGGAGAGGTTTTAATCGACATGATAGCGCTTGAGGACAAACCGCTGGCCATGGTGCGGAAGTTTGAGAGACATCCTGGAGGAGCCCCCGCAAACGTTGCAGTGGGCCTCTCCAGGTTGGGCGTTGAGAGCGGGCTCGTGAGCAAGGTTGGAGATGACCCCTTCGGGGATTTTTTAATAAGTTCCCTTGAAAGAGAAGGCGTTAAGCCGATGATTGAAAGGGATGGGAAATTTCACACGGGTGTAGTGTTTGTACAGCTCATAGGCACAAAGCCTGAGTTTATTCTGTATGACGGAGTTGCATATTTTAACCTGCGGGAGGAGGATATACCCTTAAACATTCTTTTGGACTCCGAACTGGTTCACTTCGGAACGGTCATGTTCGCACGCGAACCCTCAAGAAGCACGGTTTTCAAAACCCTAAAGACCCTGCGGGGGAAGGTCCCTCTTAGTTACGACGTTAATATAAGACTCGATCTCTGGAGGGGAAGGGAGGAGGAAATGCTTGAGGACATAGAAGGGGGCCTGAAGCTGGCCACAATAGTCAAAATGGGATGGGAGGAGTACACCTACCTCCGCAAAAAAGGTGTTGAGGTGGAAACCTTTGAACCTTCGGTTCTTGCGGTCACACTCGGTTCAAGGGGAGCTGTTATAATCTCCGGGAGGACTCGAGTCGAAGTTCCCGCCCCCAAGGTTAATGCGGTTGACACTACCGGGGCGGGAGATGCTTTCATGGCGGCTTTTTTGGCCGGTCTTCATCATTCCGGAGCCATGGAACGACTTGAGGAATTGGATGGCGAACTGCTGAGGAGAATCGGGAAGTTTGCAAACACAGTAGCCGCAATCTCAGTAACTAGGAGAGGTGCATGGAGCGTTCCCTTCCTCAGAGAGTTGATGGAATCAACTGAGTTTAAAGAACTTAAAGGAGGCCATTGAGATGTTCCTCCGTAACTGGAGCTTTCCCGGCAGGTATTCTCCCGAATGGGGTAGCGGTGGAGTCTTTGGGCTTAAATATCATGAAGGAGTCCTGTACTACACCCTCGCTTTTGAGGCAGAGGCCCATTTCCTCGATATTAAAGGGGGAGAGGAGAGAATGTACAATTTTGGCATGCTGGGCCCCCCTCCAAGGAGTGGTGGTGACACTTACAACGCAGTTGAGACCGTGGATGAATTCCTGTACTTCGGTGGATGGGTTCATGCGCCTGCAAGATATAACCGGGGCCGTGTGAGTTTTGTGGATAAGTACTCTCACGTTCACGTTTATGACGTTAAGGAAGACACTATGAAACTTCTCTGGAAGGATTCGATTCATTCTGAGACGCGCTGGGCGGGCGAAATAGGGGATATACTCTACGACCCTCTAAACGACAGACTTCTACTGGCCCGAGAGGACGGGCACGAGCACTTGGGCGTTTATTCCCTTGACAGGAGAAAGGGGGAGACTACGGAGCTTCTGGATGAACCTTCTCCCAAAGGCACAATACTACACGACATGGCCCTTTTCGGCATTGGAAGCAACTTTTCGTGGGGTGTGAAGAAGTTCGGGGTTCTATCCCTCGAGAGTGGAGAATGGGAGTTTATAAAACCCGGCCCGAGCGTGGATGGGGGCAACGTGGTTAGGCCGGAGCTCGGTTCAATGGCCACCTCCCACAACAGGTTTTTTGCTTTCGTGAGGGGCGGGGTCTTTGTGGGAAGCCCTTTCCTCCGGGAAGAGCCCGTTTTTTACCGTCTCTTTGATTTCCCAACGTTCTATGCGCCCTTCAGGGTTAACTCTCTGAACGTTGGGGGCGGGATTCTCACCGCCTACAACTCCTATCATGATGTCTCCTTCGGGGGGAGAAGGTGGGGGGAGTTCACCCATCTCGTCGCCGGTCCCACAGTACTGGTTTATATAGCTCCCTCCGTAGTCAGGATCGTGGGCGCACTTGGTGCGAGGGTAACTAGCATTGAAAAGATCGGGGGTAATTTGCTGCTCGGTGCCAACAACTCTCCTAACACTGGAGAGACCTCCGCCACCCCCTTTGATACGGGAGTAAGGGACATCATGCTGATAGATGAAAAGACCATATGGGGCCCACCGCCATCCGTGGCCTTCTCACTGCCCCTGGACTCCATAAAGCTTAAGGGAGATGGTCTCTTCGGCGGATTTCCCCTCGATGGGTACAAGGATCCAAGGGCAGTTTTCTATGTAAACCGGGACACAAAACTGACGGTTTACGAATACGACATCTCCCTACCCAGCCTTCCTGCAGAGAAAGAAGTTTTCACTCTGAAGCGTGGGAAGAACATGGTGGACCTGTCATCTTTCTCGGGAATAGTTAGTTTTGAGCTTGAAAAGGTGGTCGGAGGAAAAGTTAGGATAGAACTCCGTTAAGAGCCGCCCTGACCAAGGACGTTGTTCCAGGAGTAGCTTGACTCTATGAGCTCTGCCACCGTGAGTTTCTTCTCCCCTTTTATCTCCGGCTCTAACTCCCCAAGGGCCTTCAGTAGTTCCTCCCTCGAGAGAACGTCCTCATCGAAGATCACAAAGCCGTTCTTGGCATAGCCGTTGAGGAATATCCTCCATACTCCAAGCTCCTTCTCAAGCTCGTACTGCTTTATAGTGGCCTTCTCCCAGTTGATGTTCCCGAACTTCAGGTCGAGCCTCACGAGTTCCTTATCTGGCTTGACGCTCATTCCCACCACCTCATGCCTTCGTCTTTATCGTTCCGAAGTAGTCCTCGATGTCGATGTAGGTCTTCCTGTAAAGCTCGCTGTTCT
>NZ_JALVAO010000006.1 GCF_027011145.1 Thermococcus sp.
CCTGCTCGAGCACCCTGTCCAGCTTTGCCTTCTCAGAGGCGACCCAACTCAAGAAAGCTGCCTCACTCATTCCTCATCCCTCCTCAGCCAGACGCGGAAGAGTTTGTAGCTCGACTCGACCGAGCGAACAACGAAACCATCACCTTGCAAAGCCTCAACCGCCTTGAGGAAGCCCTGAAAATCCTCCCACGATGCGGGCGTGGTAAGGCTCAGCACTACGGCACCAGGCACTTCCGAGGGCTTGGTGATGCGCGCGTTCTCAGGCAGCTCCACCCCGTTCATTCCAACCACCTCTCAATAAAGTCCGAGAGGTATTCGTAAACCTCGGCCTCTTCGGGCGAAAGGCGCGAGAGAATTGTGTCAGAATGCGGCCTTAGCATAGCAGCCTTGAGAATCTTGTTCAGCCTAAGGGTTCTGAGGTCCCGGACCTTCTTCTTCAGATTGGCGAGCTTAGCCAGCGTAACGGTGATGGCCTTAGTGTCTTCAGGATGCTGCCTAATGTAGTTCTCCGCATACCACATCCAGAACTCAGCCCTCTCATAAAGGCCCTTTGGAAGCTCTGACAGCGGCTCGTTTTCCTTCTCCTCAGTTAGCACCCTGTCTACTTCACTCACCATCCTGTCCATCTCATCAACCACTTCCACGAGGCCGTAGCTCCAGAGAACCTTCACGGCCTCCTCTGGAAGGAGAACGGTGTCCTCCTCCTTGAAGTTCGCGAGGGGCTTCAGCACTCTAACCGGAACTCTAACTCCGGGCATTTGGCTTCACCTCCAGTTTCTTCCTCAGTTTCTCGAGATACGGGCCGAACAAAGCCCGAAAATCCGCGTTAGAAGCCACCACATCCGCCACAACATCGAAACCATACCCATTCACCAGCCGGCGCAGGCCGTTGTTGCCCACGCCCCTCAAGAACTGCTCAGCCTTCGCCTTTGTCCTCCAGTCGGAAGCCCAATCCTCGTACTGCTTCAGCCAGACCTTGAGGCTCTTCTCCACCTCCACCCGCGGGACTTCAACGGCAGGCTGGCCGGCCTTGGCCGGCTTTGGCTTCTTGGTCTCAATGCTCCTCGCGGCCTTCAGTGTGTCCTCGCGGACGATCTTCGCAAAGCGGACATTCTCGTCCTTCTGCCTGTATAGGACGATACCCTCAAGCTCCTTGATGCCCTGCAAAGGCCTGATGACTTCCGGAATCTTGCCGTTCTCGTCAATCGTGATGAAGAAGCGTTGCATTACCGCTACCTGCTCCTGCGGGTCGAGGATTCCGAGGTCCCGCATGAGGTCGTTCCACGTGAGGCCTTCCTCGACGGCCTTTGGAATGGCAAGGAGAATCTTAGACCACTTCGAAGCGAGCTTGGGCTTGTTGTTCTTGCACTCCTCAAGCTTCTTACAACAGTCCTCGAACTTGAGCTGGAGCTTCTCATAATTCCGAAGCAGGCGCTCATAGTTCCTTAGAATGTCGTCTTTCTCCTTTTGCTCCTGCCTGAGGGCCTCGGTCAAGTGCTTTACCTTGGCCTTCAGCTCAAGCCCATCAATCTTTCCTTCAGCAAGGTCCACAAGCCAAGTTAAGAGCTCAGAGAAAGGAACACCAAGCCTTTCTTTGAGAGCGTAGAGTCTATTGTAGGTCGATTCTGGAGTTGCTGTCTGGAATTTCTTCAAATCCTCACCGTATTTCCGTGGCCGTCCGGGGCCTGCTGTACGTCGCTGGTAGTTTCTCCTTGGCATCGGAAACACCGTCATGAAGTCTCTGGATGGTGGAGCTTCCAGAACTCCCAAAGCTCCCAAACAAACTCACCCCAAGGCTTTCGTCCCTTGGCCTGCTCCATTTCCTCGACCTTCTCAGGCGGAAGGAGGAACTCCACACGCCTGACGGCCTTATACTTTCGAGTTCTCGGCATCATATCACCGCCTTAACCTCGTTGAGAACGTGATTGTCGAGCCAGCTCATGGCTTCGTCCTCAGAGTGCTTTGGGCAGAAAACGGCCTTGTAACGTTTCTTTCCGAGCCTTATGGAAAGCCAACTCCAACCCTCTTTTATGGCCTCATTCCTGCTCCTGAACTTTGCCTCGGCCCCGCATATCGAGCACTTCAACTCCAGCATGGCCACCACCTTTGATGGAACTTAATACCATATATGGAACTTAGTTCCATAAATCATACGGATGGAAAGTTTAAAAGGTTTGTGTGGCCGGAAAAGTCCAACATTGGGCAAAATTGTTACATGTTAATTTTTGGATACATAAATTAGGCTGAAATACTATATACGGTGATAATCTGAGTATCCCGATTTTGCAACTTTTTAAAGTAACTAAATGTGCAGAGATGCAAAGCTCTAAAAACGCTGGATTTTGCCAGACGAGTGTTACTTTTCTTAGTTAAATCATCAAGATTTTATGTATCCAAAAATTCAATTCTCAAAAAAGGAGCTCTCAGAGAGCAGAAAACATACTTTATCTCTTCTCTCCTTCTTTCTTTTTCTTCTAATTAATTTATTCATGAATAAATTAAACGTTCAAAAAAACATATTTGAATTGAGTATCCTCATCTGGTACCCTGCTTTTGTAGAAGTCTAAGAGAATGACCTCAATAAGCTCATTAGCGTTAATATTGAGTTGTTTCCTGATTTCATTCGGGATATACACTGCTCCTTTTCTTCCAATCTTACTGATGACTTGTCTTTGGTCGGACACGTATATAACTCTTTCAGGAAAGTTTATTTTAATCTTCCTCACAATAATCTTGACGTAGTCTCCCTGTTCGATCTGAAGTGTATCCCGGATATACCTTGGAACTATTAACCTGCCATCTTTGTCTATTCTTGCATGAAACTTTGCTAGCGGTTCTTTTGCTTCTTTCACTGTCCCACCCCATTGAGTTCTCTGTATTTAATCCCTATCTCACTAATGTATGATGAGTCGGTTGTTGAGGGGTAATAGTCAAGGATAACAATCTCTACACTATCATTAGGTTTGAGATTTAAATCTCTGCGAACTTTCTGTGGAATAACAACGTACCCTCTGATTCCAACTCTCAAGATAGCAAATTCCTGTCCATACACATAAATAATCCCTTCACTCTTCTCTGCTTTTATCTTACGGATTATGACCTTCAAGTAATCATCTGATTCAAGTCCGAGGACGTCTTTAATTTGCTTTGGGAGGCTAACTCTACCATCTTTGTTCATTTTGGCTTGGAACTTCGCTAGTGGCTCTTTGCTCTCTTTCACTGTCCCACCCCATTGAGTTCTCTATATCTTATACCTATCTCGTTTAGGTATGACGTGTCAGTCGGAAGAACTTTGTAGTTGTTCCGTGACTGAAGTCTGGATAAAAGCTCTCTGCCTTTTTCGCTTACCAACTCTTCAAATTTGTAATAGTCTAAGATTACGACCTCGACTGGCTCGTTCTCTTTTATCTCAAACTCTCTTATGAGTTTTTTGGGAAGTGTTATAGCACCATATCTCCCGATTTTAACTGCTAAAACAGCCTGTGCAGTCACGGCGATGGTTTTATCGGATATCTCAATTTTCCTGATTAGAACTTTAACGTAGTCATTTTGCTTTAGCCCGAAGGTTTCGAGGATTGGCCGGGGGATAGTGATACGGCCGTCTTTATTCACC
>NZ_JALVAO010000007.1 GCF_027011145.1 Thermococcus sp.
ATCGTGATGACCAGGTTGAGAACTATCGAGAAGGCCATCCTGCCCTTAAGCTCGCCGTGGTGATGGTGATGATGTCCCATTCTTCACCCACCGATTCCAGGTGGAGCGAGGGATTTAAAAAGATTTTGAGCGTTAAGATTAGCATCTCAACGAAGCCCCTCTAGGGCATCCCCAACCTTAATGGCATCATTAACGATGACCATCCTAACTCCAGTGGAATCCAGAATCATCTTGCCCTTCGGACAGTCCGTCCTTGATATTATGGCGTTAACGCCGAGGTTGACCAGGAAGAGAGCAACTTTTGAACCCGCGCCGTAAGGCTCCCGTTTGTAAGGGTTCTCGATAACCTTGATCCCATTAACTTTCCCGTCCTCAAGCTCGACCAGCGTAAAGGTTTCCGCCCTCACCAAGCTCTCGTGAACATCATCGTCGAGACCGCCCTCTGAAGTAGGAACCGCGACCAGCGTTTTCACCACCTGCCGAAAATGGGTGAAAGGATTTTTAAGTGTAGTGCCAACCCACACTGGTGATCCTATGGAGAGGCTTGAGTACAGGGCGGAACTCGATTGGGACGGCAACGTCGGGAGCTTCGCGAGGGTCAGGGAGTTCCGGCTGAGAACCGATACAAACACCGACGGGGGCAACGAGGGACCTCTACCGGCAGAATACCTGCTTACCGCGATAGGCGGCTGCCTGACGATAAACTGGGGGAGGCTCATAAAGAAGATGCGCCTCAACGTCGAGGAGATGAGCATCGAAGTTAGGGGCTGGAGAAACCTCAAGGAACCCCCAGCTCCAGGAGATAACCTACCGCGTGAGGATTGTGACGGATGCACCGGAGAAGAAGATACTCCGCATCAAAGAGCTGGCCGAGAAATATGGCACGGTCTTCAACACCGTGGGGAAGGAGAAGATAAAAGGGGAAGTCGAGATAGTCAGGCCTAAGTGAACCTCTTTTCCAGCACTCTTTTGTGGACGGCCACGCCGGTGAAGAAGAAAGCCATTCCGAAGAGAACCAGCATCCCGAGGTCAACCCAGAGCGGGAGGTAGCCCTTTCCGAGCGAGTGCCTGAGCGCGTCGACGTAGTAGGTTAAAGGCGAGACGTAGGAAACGAGCCTTCCGTAGGAGGAAAGGTTCTCCAGCGGAACGAAGATGCCACTTATGAAGAGGAGCGAGAACTTGACGAGCGAGGTCAGCATCATAACGTCAGCGGGAACGTCGGTTGGCGGGTATGATGAGAGGAGCACCGTCATAGCTGAGAATGTTCCAACGGCAAGAAGAGTGGCCGTAATGAAAATCACCCATTCCAACTCGAGCTGAAGGTAAAGCACCGCTGGAATCGCTATGGCAAAGGTTATCACCAGCCCAAAGTAAAGTGAAGCCTGAAAGTCGCCGAGGAGAACAGTTGTAAGCGATACTGGAGCAGTTATGAGCCTCTCAAAGGTTCTTCCACGGCATTCCCAGGGGATTATCGTTGGACCAACTGCTGTCGATGTGAAGAAGGCCGTCATTGCCGTCAAGCCAACGAAGAGACTGTCCTGGGGGAGATTCCTTCCGATGAGGAAAGCTAAAAAGAGGAAGAAAGGAAAGAGAAGGCCCATTATCACGACCGGCCCCTTAATGTAGAAGATGAGCATGTCCTTCTTTGCTATTGCGAAGGAGCGCTTCAGCTGGTCAATCATTCTTACCACCCACCAGCTCCATGAACACATCTTCCAGCGAGGGCGAGAGCGTTCTTAAGCTGACTATCCTCAGCTTCTCCCGCTCTGCGTAGCGAACGAGTTCCTTAACGGTTTTATCAGGGTCTGCAGTGTAGATTCTCACCTTGTCGCCCATGGTTTCAACCTTTAAAACGGAAGAGAGAACAGACTGGTCAAACTTCATAGGCTCGAAGCTCACCTCAACCGAGACGCGCTCCTTGACGAGCTGCTTTAGCTTTTCTGGAGTGTCTATCGCTATCAGCTTGCCCTTCCTGATTATGCCGATCCTCTCGCAAAGCTCGTTCGCGTCGTCCATGTTGTGAGTTGTCAGGAATATCGTCTTCCCGGCTCTCTTTTCCTCCCGGATAACGTCCTTTATGAGGCGCGCGCTTATGACATCCAGCCCGCTCGTCGGCTCGTCCAGGAAGTAGAGCTCAGGGTCTGCTATCATGGCCATCGCGATTATCAACCTCTGCCTCATGCCCTTTGAGAAGCCCCTAACCTTAACGTTTCTCTTTTCATAGAGGTCAAACTCCCTGAGGAGTTCAAGCGAGCGCTTTTCTATCTCGGCCTTCGACATCCCGTAAAGCTCGCCCATAAGCCTAAGGTTCTGCATGGCCGTTAAATCAACGTAGGGATTGGCCATCTCGGGGACGATGCCCATTCTTTCCCTTGCCCTTATCTTCTCTTGCTCGTCGAGCATATCATAACCAAGAACCCTTACCTCGCCGGAATCGGGCTTTAGAACGCCGGTGAGCATCCTTATCGTGGTTGTTTTTCCCGCCCCATTTGGACCGAGGAAGCCAAAGACCTCGCCGGACTTGACTGAAAAACTCACGCCTTTGACTGCCTGAAACGAACCGTAGTACTTCACAAGATTAACGGCTTCAATCGCGTTCATTCTTTACACCATCATGAAAATATTTTCAGAGGTTAAAAGGATTCTTGCTCTGGATTTTTCGGTTTGGCCGGGCTTTTCCATGGGACATTAGGTGAAAACAAGATTCATCTGAAGCAAGCTTTAGAAGTTCCCAAAAATGCCCCTTTCGGTGAGCCTAATGAAGGAAGATTACCCGAAGTTATTCGAGCCGATCAACATCGGAAAGGTTCAGCTCATGAACAGGGCGGTTTTCCCGCCGATATCGACCAATTTCGCCCTGGAGAACGGTAGGCTGATGGAGAAGTTCGTCAAACACTACGAGAGGCGCGCAAGGGGCGGCGTTGGTTTGATAATCGTCGAGAACACGGCCATAGACTTCCCGGAAGGAAAGCACATGCCCTTCCAGCCGAGGATAGACTCAAAGGCCGTCCTTGAGGGACTGGGAGTGGCTGGCCTTCGAGGTGCACAAGTACGAGGGGGTTAAGCTCTCCATAGAGCTTGCCCACGAGGGCTGGAAGAAGATAGGCGTCGATTACCTATCTCCAGAGAAGATTGAGGAGCTTGTGGAGAAGTTCGCCTACTCCGCGAGATTGGCTATGGAGGCGGGCTTCGACATGGTCGAGGTGCAGGCTGCCCACGGCCTCCTCATCAACCAGTTCCTCTCGCCTCTGACAAACCACCGCGACGACGAATGGGGCGAGCCGACGAGGTTCGCGGTTGAGGTGAGGAAGCGCATAGCGGAGGAGTGCGGCCGGGACTTCCCGGTTACGGTAAGGCTCGCTATGGATGGCTTCCTTGAGGGCGGAATAAACCTGAGCATGGGGCGCGAGATAGCCCTGGAGCTTGCCAAAGCGGGCTACGACATGATACAGGCTGACATTGGCCTCGGCCCAAAGGAGAAGTGCCTTGAGCCGATGCACTACCCGCAGGCCTGGCGCGCTTATTTAGCGGAGAAGATAAGGCCCCTCCCGGTTCCAGTTGCGGCGGTTGGAATGATAAGGGAG
>NZ_JALVAO010000008.1 GCF_027011145.1 Thermococcus sp.
AGGTTGAGTTAGCCATGGCGTTAAAAGACCTCGCCAACGAGGACTTCGGTGAGTTCGAAGTTAACGCGATAGAACTGAAAAAGAGCACGCTAACTCCCAAGGGACCGATTTACGAGACGGTTGCGAGATTCGAGCTCTCGGAGTGAGAACTATGGACATCGAAGCGGTCATCAGCGAAGTCCTTCAGAGAACCAGGCCAAGTGAAGAGGAGAGGGCCTTCGTTGAGGAACTGATGAAGGAACTGGAGGGTATAGCCAATAAAACCATTGAAGAACTCGGTCTCGAGGTTAAGCCCTACTTCGTCGGCTCCCTCGCGAAGGACACTTATTTGGCTGGAGACCACGACGTTGACCTCTTCCTTGCCTTTCCTTTGGAGACGCCCCTCGAAGAGCTTCGGAAGAAAGGATTAGAGCTCGGAAAGGCAATAGCGGAGAAGCTCGACTCCTATGAAATTGCCTACGCAGAGCACCCCTACGTCAGGGCAAAATACAGGGGAGTGAGAGTTGATTTGGTTCCCTGCTACGACGTGAAGGATTGGAAGGACGTTAGAACGGCGGTGGACCGCTCGATACTCCACACCCGATGGGTCAATGAAAACCTTAGGGGCAGGAACGATGAAGTCAGACTGCTCAAGCGTTTCCTCAAGGGAATAAACGCCTATGGGAGCGAGATTTACGTGAGGGGCTTCTCGGGTTACCTCGCCGAGATTCTTGTGATTAAATACGGCTCCTTCCTCGGGGTTCTCAAGAAGGCCGACTTAATACTGAAACAGAAGATAATAGACCCCGCGGACTGGCTGAGAAAAGAGCCCGAGGTTGCCAGAAAAATAGTAGAGAGGGAAATCAACGAGGACAAGCCCCTCGTGGTGATAGACCCCGTTGACCCTCGGAGAAACGTTTCCGCAAACCTGAGCTGGGAGCGTTACGGGATTTTTTACTTCAAGAGCGGGGAGTTCCTTGAAAAGCCTTCGATTGAGTTCTTTTTCCCGGCTGAAAAGCCCTGGAAAAACTACCTCGAAGTGCTGAGGGAAAGAAAGACCGCACTGCTCACCCTCGTCTTTGAAGTGCCGGAGATGGTT
This sequence comes from Thermococcus sp., assembly GCF_027011145.1. Classification (NCBI taxonomy): domain Archaea; kingdom Methanobacteriati; phylum Methanobacteriota; class Thermococci; order Thermococcales; family Thermococcaceae; genus Thermococcus; species Thermococcus sp. The sequence continues at coordinate 1,079 of NZ_JALVAO010000008.1, forward strand.
GATGACCTCCTGTTGCCACAGCTCGAGAAGAGCGCCAAAGGTCTTGAGAAGGCCCTCGAAAGGGAGGGTTTTAGGGTTCTCGGCTGGAACGTTGGAAAGACGGAGAAAGCCTTCATAATGCTCGAACTGGACAGGGCCGAGAGGGAAAGGATAAAGCTCAAGCCGGGGCCGGAGTTCTTCACGGAGAGGGGCAGGAGGTTCTACGAAAAGAACGAGAAGGTCTGGATTGTGAGGAAGAGGCTATACTCAGAGAAAAGAGTCAAAGAGAACGTCCTAGATGTTGTCATCGAGCTCCTCGAAAAGGGCCAGGTTTCTCTCGGAAGGGGAATAAGGGAAGCGGTTAAAGGGGCCGACGTGCTGTTAAACTACGTTCCTAAGGATATGGAGGGCGAGGCCTATCTCTTCCTGAGCAGAGAGAAGTGGAATCTGAAGGATTAAGAGGAAACCTTTTCTTCCAATTAATGCCTTCAAACGTTCAAGAGTAGTCTTAAGCTCAAGGACGTTTTTACCATCAAAGCCCCTCTCTAAGAATTCAATCAGCCGTGATTCTTTCAGTTCGAAACCCTTTCTGGGCTTCATTGAAACCACCAGTTATAGATTTAGGAAAAACAAAATATAAACCTACTCCCTATGCTCGCAGAACTTTGTGTTTTCCCAGAGGCCATGAACCTCTCCAGGAACGTGTCCCGTATCGGCCACAGCCCACTTGAGGTTGTAGTTTTCAATAATGTTCCCCAGCTCGCCTTTCAGGTCGCGTTTTCCAACGTAAAGAGTAGCTCTTGTAACGACGTTGTAACCGCTGGTTGGAACCTCGGGCTTCAGCGCCTCGAGCCAGGCTTCTTCGCTCGTCTCCCAGCCTTCGATGGACGGTAACCCGCTGAGGTGCCAGATGTGGTAAAGGCTCTCGAAGTTGAGAAGCCTCAGATAGAACTCAACGAAGAGGCTCTGGAGCTCGCTCCCGTCGAAGTACTTCATCAGCTCTATAAGGGCCTTGGCCATCACAGAAACGTTCGAAAACGCCACCCGTGTGTCAAGGTTCTCCCAGAAGCGCGGACAGGAGTGAGTGGCTAGGAGCATGAGGTAGTAGGCCCTTCCGAGCCTTAGGGCTTCCCTATCACCGTTGGCCGGCTCAAGAACGTAGTTAACTGACGTGGTCAAACCGAAGTAATCGTAGTAGTCCCTGAAGAAAACCCTCGCGTACCTCACCAGAAACTCCCTCACATTACCCGCTCCCAGCTCCAGGAGACCCCTTAGGACGCCGAGCCTTACGGCCCTGTTGAGCTCGGCAAAGAGTCTCGTAAAGGCCACTTTCCAGAGCTGGGAGACCTTCCGCCCATTTACATCCCTCGCAAAGACCCTTCCATCAGCCCTTCTGTAACCGAGCCAGCGCGAATCGCTCGTCTTTCCGTCAAGGCTCAAATCGAAGTAGTCGCTCCAGCTGGAGTAGTCCTTGACAGGCATGACAAAGGAGCACTCACCCCTAAGCCTTTTGAACTCGCCCGAGAGCTTCTTCCAAACGAAGGAAGGGGCTGAAATTCTCTCGACGCCTTTCTTTTCTATTCCCTCCATCCATGCAACAAAGCGGTCAAGCTGTTGCGGATTTCCAAGGAGGCTCTCAAGGTCGCTTGCCGTGAAAACGATGTATGGAACGCCGATGCTTTCCTTGTAATCGTCCCTTCTGGAGAGCGTTTCCCCGACGAGGCCGGAAACGTCGAGGGTGTTGAAGGCGAAGGCATCGCTCAATGACCATTCGCGACCGAAGACGAAGGAACCGCCGTAGCGGTTGCAGGAGTACTTGGCCTGTGGGAAGTCGTAGAGAAGTTGCCTTTCATCGAGCAGAAAGACGAGCTTTTTATCGGTTGCCGATTCAACTATTTCCGCGGTTCTTTTGGTTATCACGGCCTCAGGAAGCCAGTAGCCGACGACGGGCTTGTTGCCGGCAAGCGGGGCGTAGAAATCAAACGAAACCCTCGCGAGAATTTCCTGTTCGAACTCGTCGAGATGTGGCATTATCGGGTGGAAGGGAACGGTTGGAACGGCATCGAGCTCCCTGAGCAACTCAACGGTATCCTCGAAGGCCTTCCTGCGGTAGTGGAGGAGCATGAGGAGAGTAAAGGGTTCGACGTCAACGCTAACCCCCTTAAGCCGTGACAGAACATCCGAAATCCTCTCGTAGGAATAGAGCATGGCCCTCGTCCAGTTCTCACCCCTAACCTCGTCTCCACCGATTCTAATCGCGACAGGGCTCTTCCGTTCTTCATACTCTATTGGCCCGCTTCCATCGCCGTCCCTGACGTAAACTATATCCCCTGGCTGGTAGGCGTGGAAGTGGTGGGCATACTTCATAAACATGGTCTCACCGGGAGTGATACGTGTTTATAGCTTATCCGTTTTTCCTACCCACTTTTGCCCGATAGGTTAATAAACATGTGTAGCAAAGCACAGATGGTGGGAGAATGAAGAAGCTCGTGAGAGAACTCCTTGGGGAGGACCTCGCAAACTATCTGGAGTTGCTGAGGGCGAAGCTGGCCTTTGCGGAGGAGCTCTACGGGGTTAAGATGAGCTATGTCCCTCTCATCACAGATGGTGAAATAGTCGTCCTCGACAAGAAGGACGGATTGATAAAGTGGCTGAGAACGAAGAGGCCCCTGAGCGAGGAAGAACTGCGGAAACTAGCAGATAAAATCCGTTACAACCTCGAGAGCGGTTACGTTGAAAGCCTTCTCGCCATGAACATGGGCTGTATAAACGGTCCGGGGGAGTAACTTTTTAAATTCCCGTTTTAATTCCGGGCGATGAATCGTTCAGAGCTCGTGCTTCTAACCATAACAGCCATGTGGGGATTAACGTTTCCGGCGATGAAGGTTAGCCTGAACTACATTCCTCCGATACTTTTCCTCGTCTACCGCTTTGGCATTGCCTCACTCTTCATGTTGATACTCTTTCGCTCAAGGGTTCTCAGGAGGGAAACCCTTTACGAGGGCTTTCTCCTCGGTTTAACGCTCTTCTTCGGTCATGGCTTCCAGATTGTTGGCTTGAAGTACACAACGGCCTCAAATTCTGCCTTCATAACCTCCCTCTACGTCGTCTTCACGCCGTTTATAGCCTACTTCCTCCTAGGAGAGAGGATTAAGGCCAGGGACGTTCTATCGCTGGGCATAGCACTCACAGGGCTCTACCTGATTTCGGGGGCCGGAACGAGGGTAAGCTACGGCGACCTTTTAACGGCCCTCTGTGCGGTCAGCTTCGCCTTTCAGATAGTCCTAGTTCAGAAGTTTGGAGAAAAAGACTACCTCAGTCTCGCCTTCTGGCAGATTTTTTGGAACTTCATTTTCTCGCTGGTATTTGCACTCCTCTTCGAGCCGAAGGTCTTCCCGAGGGAAATCCTCCCATGGCTCGGGCTCATTTACACGGCAATCTTCGGGACCGTGATAGCGTTCACCCTTCAGGTGAAGTACCAGAAACACACGACCGCTTACAAGGCCGCTCTGATATACTCGATGGAGCCCATATTCGGTTCGCTGTCCGCGTTTATACTCCTAGGCGAGAGGTTTACAAAGAGGACCCTCGCTGGAGCGTTTCTCATAATGGCAGGTGTCTGGAACGAGATAAGAAAAAACTAACGAAAAGTTAATAAAAACTTTCGCCTATTCTTAAACCGGAGGTGATGGCCATGGTGCACGAGTACATCAAGAACAAAACCAAAGAGTTCTCCAAGGAGGAGAAGGAGAAGCGCTATAAATACCTCGGAAAAGAAGTCATTGACGTCGGAGACCCCGGACTGGACAGTATTCCCGAGTTCTATGGCATAGCGAACGCCATCTGGCGCGACTGGAAGAACGGCGAGATAAGCACTAAGACCGCCCTCGGGAGACTCGCGCTCCTGAAGTTGCTTACCTACAAGACCAAGAACAAGAAGATTCAGGACATCCCTGAGGAGGAGCTTGAAGAGGTCAGGAAGTTCATAGACTACGTTATTCAGGTCATCAAGAACGAGAGCCGGAGAAAGGGCGAGCCGGAAGAGGAGAGAAAGATAGAAAACGCTTAAAACTCATCCACCTAATTCTCTTCGCCCTCCCTCTCACACCCCCGCGAGAGGTGACCGGGGGGCGGTCGGGGAGGGCACACTTACCCCAAAAAGCTCCGGGTTGAGCCTCGGTATCATCGCCATCAAAACGGCAATCTCGTTGAGCTCGGTTCTTGTGAGCAGTCCTTTGCTCAGAACACCTATTGCTCCGGTTTTTTTCTTGAGCTCCGGGTCGTTTACGAGTTCACCCATCGCGATGCCGGCCTCAACTCCATCCCCAAGGATTTTTCGAATAACCACTGGAGGATACTCAAAGCCCGGGCCGTGGCCGACCGTTACGACCCCATCGGGGCTAGCCACTGCACAGACCTGAACGTCGAGATAGCCCGTCAGCGTTTCCGGGAAGGGGTAGATTCCGGCCTCGATTCCAACTCCGAGGTCGGCACCGGTCTTTTCCAACGCTCTCTTTGCCCGGTTCACAGCCCCACGCACTATCTCTTCTATTCCAACCGGCTGGTCGGGAACCCCGCTCTCGACCCCAACGCCCAAAACCTCGACGTCGCCGTAAATCCTCTTCATCACGTTCTCAACCGCCCTAACCTTCGTCGGGTTGGTTGAACCGACCGCGATTCTCATGCCACCACCGAAACGGCTTGGCAGAAAACCTTATAAGCTAACTTCCCAATTCTGGGCCGATACTAATGAGGGGGGAGTGTTTTATCCTTCGCTCCGCCCGTTTCGAGGCTTAAGCCCTCTTCTGGGTTAGCCTTAACTATCACTTCTGGAGGGTTTTGCCATGATTAGGGAGCCAGAGTTTAGGGAGTACAACCCAGGAAAGCTTGAGGAGAAGATAGAGAGCTTTTGGAAGGAAAACAACACCTACGAGAAGGTTAAGGTCAGCAGAGCTAACGGTCCGAAGTACTACTTCCTCGACGGACCGCCCTATGTGAGCGGTGCCATACACCTTGGAACCGCCTGGAACAAGATAATCAAGGACATGATAATCCGCTTTAGAACGATGCAGGGCTACAACGTGAGGAGACAACCGGGCTTTGACATGCACGGATTGCCAATAGAGGTCAAGGTCGAGCAGGCCCTTGGCCTAAAGACCAAGAAGGACATAGAGACCAAGATAGGGGTTGACAACTTCATCAAGAAGTGTAAGGAATTCGCGCTAAACAACCTGAAAATAATGACCGAGCAGTTCAAGCAACTGGGCGTGTGGATGGACTGGGACAATCCCTACATGACGATAAAGAACGAGTACATCGAATCGGGCTGGTTTACACTCAAGAAGGCCTGGGAGAAGGGGCTTTTGGAGAAGGACAAGAGGGTTCTCCACTGGTGCCCGCGCTGTGAGACGGCTTTAGCGGAACACGAAGTTCGTGGCGAATACAAGCTCAGAAAGGACCCAAGCATCTACGTCAAGTTCCCAATTGAAGGGAAGGAGAAGGAATACCTGCTCATCTGGACTACAACACCATGGACGCTCCCGGCCAACCTCGCCGTCACCGTCCACCCCGAGTACGACTACGCCAAGGTTAGAGTCGAGACAGAGGAGGGAGAGGAATACTGGATAATAGCTGAGGCGCTGGTTTATAAGGTCCTTTCGGAGGTTGGAGTTCAGGGAGAAATCGTTGAGACCTTCAAGGGAGAAGAACTTGAGGGAATAAGGTATATCCACGTCCTAATGGACGAGTATCCGACCCAAAAGGAGTTCCGCGAGAAGTATGAATGGGCGCACAGGGTTATCCTCGGCGAGCACGTGACCCTTGAGGACGGTACTGGGCTTGTCCACACCGCTCCCGGCCACGGTGAGGAGGACTTTGAGGTCGGAAAGCGCTACGGTTTACCGATCTACAGCCCGGTTGACGACCAGGGCAGGTACACAGAAGGGAAATGGAAGGGAACCTACGTCAAGGACGCCGACAGGGAAATAATCGAGCACCTCCGCGAGAAGGGCTACCTCGTGAAGGCCGGGGAAATAGAGCACAAGTACCCGCACTGCTGGCGCTGTAAGACCCCGCTCATCTTCAGAGCAACGGACCAGTGGTTCCTAAAGGTCAGCAAGGTCAAGGACAAGATAATCAAGGAAAACGACGAGAAGGTCACGTGGTATCCGGACTGGGTCAAAGTGCGCTACGACAACGGCGTGATGAACTCAGGTGATTGGGTCATAAGCAGACAGCGCTACTGGGGAATACCGCTTCCGATATGGCAGAGCGAGGATGGAGAAATATACGTCGTTGGGAGCTTCGAGGAACTCGTTAGGCTCAGCGTGGCGATAGAGGTCAACGGCGAGAGAATAGAGCTACCCGAAAGCTACGAGGAGAAGCTGAAGGTCATCGAGGAGAAGCTCGGCCCAGAAGATTTGCACAGGCCCTACGTCGATGCCTTCATCATAAAGGTCAACGGCAAGGAGATGAGGCGCGTTAAAGACGTCGTTGATGTGTGGTTCGACAGCGGAATAGCCAGCTGGGCTTCACTGGACTACCCGAGGAACAGGGAGCTCTTCGAGAAGCTCTGGCCGGCTGACTTTATCGTTGAGGGTGAAGACCAAGTAACCAAGTGGTTCTACTCCCAGCAAGCCGCGAGCGTTATAGCCTTCGACACCGTTCCCTATAGAGCTGTTGCAATGCACGGTTATGTCCTCGACGAGAAGGGCGACAAGATGAGCAAGAGCCTCGGAAACATAATCCGCCCGGAGGAAGTCGTCCAGAAAGAAGGAAGGGACCCCTTTAGGTTTTATATGCTATGGGCAACGAACCCCTGGGAAAACCTCCGCTTCAGCTGGAAGGGGCTGGCACAGGTCAAGCGCATGTTGAACATACTCTGGAACGTTTACGTTCTCAGCGCCACCTACATGAGCCTCGATAACTTTGACCCGAGGAAGCTCAACCCGGAGGAGCTCCCATTCAGGGAGGAAGACCGCTGGATACTCAGCAGGGTGAACGGGCTCATAGGCGAGGTCACCGAAGGGATAGAGACCTTCCGGCTTACAAAAGCCACCAGAGCAATCTACAACTTCGTCGTCGAGGACCTAAGCAGGTGGTACGTCAGGCTCATCAGGAAGCGCATGTGGGTTGAAGGGGACGACCCGGACAAGCTGGCGGCCTATTACACAGTCTGGAAGGTCTTTGACATTCTGCTGAGGCTCATGGCTCCGTTTACACCCTACATAGCCGAGGAAATCTACCAGAACCTCCTGAGGCCCTTTGTTGGTATTGAAAGCGTCCACATGCTCGACTGGCCGAAGGCTGATGAGAAGGCCATAGATGAGGAACTCGAGCGCGAGATGGAAGCCGTGAGGAAGATAGTTGAGGCAGGTTCATCAGCGAGGCAGAGGGCAAAGATAAAGCTCCGCTATCCTGTAAGGAGGATAATCATCGAGACCGAGGACGAGACGGTAAAGAAGGCCGTCGAGAGGCTCAACAGAATCCTGCGCGACCAGCTCAACGCGAAAGAGGTGGTCGTTGGTAAGGTAGAGCGCGAGCTCGTCATAAAGCCGAACTTCGCAAAAGTTGGCCCGGAGTTCAAGGGCGACGCAAAGCTCGTCATAGCGTGGATAAACGAACACGGAAGGGAGCTCTACGAGGCAGGTGAGATGGACATTGAAATCGAAGGAAAGACCTTCCACCTCACGAGGGAGCACCTGGCCGTAGAGGAGAAGCTCCCGGACTTCTTTGTTGCTGAAGAGTTCGAGGGCGGGAGAGTGTTCATCGACAAGACCCTCACGAGGGAGTTACTCGCGGAAGGCCTCGCCAGGGAGTTCGTCAGGAGGATACAGGAGATGAGGAAGCGCTTGGATTTGGACGTCAACGACCGCATTAGGGTCACGATAGAGACAAGCGAAGAGAACCGCGAGCTCCTCAGCGACAACCTCGACTACATTATGAAGGAGACGAGGGCAACCGAGGTTGTCTTTGGAGAAGCTAAGGGCTACGTGGTTGAATGGCCTGAGGTTCAGGCAAAGATAGGGATTGAGAAGGTCTAACTCTTCGTCTCCTTTGTATTATATATTTTCCATATCCCAAGCAGAGCACCGGCTATTCCAATAGTCACCACGACTTTGATAAAAACTCCTTCCAACCGTAACAGAATCAAGCCGCCCAAGAGTGTAACCAATAGATACTTAACAGTCTGAAGACTCTCTCGAACCTCTGGAATAAACAAGACGGCCAGATACAGACTAATCAGGGCCATCTCAAAATCTTCAACGATAATTCCATAAACTGCCCCAAAAAAACAATAGTAGTGATATGAAGATTCCAACCAAGGGCTTTTCTTTTCGTAGAGACTCCATAACCAAGAGCATAGATAAGAGAGCACCAGCCAAGAATGCAATCAAGTATATGCCAACTTCTTCTGCCATATTCCCACCTCCAAAACACAAAGCACAAAAAGAAATAAAGAGTTAACTTTCCTATTCAAGTTCCAGTTCATTTCCCATGGACTCTCAGTCTCATCCACCCGAGAAGCGTCCCGAAGGGAAGGAAAATCGCCGTGAATAAATAGAGTAGCCTGAACATCGTTAACAGGGATTCCCTGATGAAAGAAACGTTATAATTTCTAGTGACAACAGTCAAAGCTACCACCATTCCAAACAGATAAAAGAGGGCGTAGAAGGCACCAAAGGCACCGCTCTCGGCGTATCTCCTCTCCAGCAGTCCCTTTTCCACGAGCTTCCTTGTTATCTCGTAGTCCTTCTCCGAAGCAAACGCAAACAGCGCCCCCATTAAAACACTTATGAGCGCGTTTTTGATTACGAACAGGTAAAGTCCCGAGCCGACGGCAACGAAATTGATGATTGCTCGGATTTTGAGTATCCACCCGGGTATGATATACCTATGCGCCATCATGGAGTAGTACCAGCCGGCGACAACAAAAACGTAGAGAGCAATTGAAACACTCCTTTCAAGGCCAGTGCCGGAGAAGTAAGAAATCACGAACAGAAGAATTGACGCTGAAAGCTCTCTCAGAAAATCCCGCCAGGAGTAAGTGATTTTCTCGGGTGTCTTACTCCCGCTATAAAACGCCGATGCGAGGAACATCAGGAAGGTGCCCGTTGCAAAGAGAATGCCAAGAGCTTTAACGATGGAAGCGAAGGAAGTTCCCGGTTTTGAAAAAGCTAGATACAAAAGTCCGAAGAGGAGCACACCGAACCCAAACGAGCCCATGAAAAAGATTAGATACCTCAAACCCCTGGATTTTAAGAGCCCGAACTTTCTCCATTCGGGTTCCTTTCGGACAACATAGGCCAGAGTATAGAGGAGCGCCAGGATAACCGCAAAGGGAAGGCTTTTTTCCAGTGAAATAGAGAGTTCCTGACCGAGTAGAGCCGTCAGAAAGAGGACTCCAGTAAGGAAGACCAGAAAAAGTTCATCCCTCTTCATCTACACACCCCTCAGATTGATACAATGGGTTCATCAAGTCTTCAACTTCTTTGAGCTCTTTCTCAAGCTTCGCAACCTCTTCTTTACTCCTCGTCTCAAAGGCTATCACAAGCACGCGGAGATTGCCGGGTCTATTTGGGACCATGTTTTATTTCCCCAACGCCAGTAAATGATACATAGCCCAATTAACTTTTCCTTAGCCAAACAGCAATCCCCACGCAACCCAAAGCTGGCCGAGGACAATCAGTGTCAGGGGCAGAGCCGTTGCCTTTCTGATTCTCTTGGACCCGTAGAAGCCGACCAGCCCAAAGAGGAAGTTCAGAGCAGAGAGCTCAAGGAGGGCATTCACAACCCTGTCGTTTCTTCCGAAGGCTATTAGCTCCGTGAGGTAGTGGGGGGCCGAGATATCTCCAACGTGAAGCGCGACGAGCCTAACCGCCAGGAGAATCCCCGTGAAGACGAGGTTGTACTCAACGACATAATCTATGAGGCCCCTGTGAGGTTCTTTACCTGTAAAAATCCGGTAGAGGGAGAGAGGAAACACCACCACCCAGATTGTCATCGAGATGAGCAGGACAAAAAACGAAAATATCAGCGCAAACATCGCAATGGCGTTGAGGACTCCCCACAGGGGGTTCTCTGTCAGGAGAACGGCAGAAGAAAACAGTCCCCAAAAGACAATGGCGTTGCCGAGGATGTTGAACACCTCTTTCGGAAGGTAAAGCCTCCCGTGGGTTTTCTCGATAATTTCTGGAAGCCTTCTAACGTCCCTTCGCGAGTAGCCATAGCGTTCAAGAGTCCTCCCAACGAAGTACAGGGCCACGAGGAGAAAGATGATTAGAAGGAGAGAAATCGAGACAACGTTTGGGAGCGAGAGGTTTTTCTCCTTCCCGGGAACGAGAATCCAGATAACAACCCAGAAGCCAATGATGAACAGCCACGGGAGGAGATAGTCCTTGATGAAGACCCTCATGGCCGTTAATATTCAGCGGGGTAAATAACCCTTTTGGCCGAGCTCAAGCGAGGGGATAAAAAATCAAGGGAGGGGTATCCTTTCCACCTCGATTCTGTCAAAGGTCGGGTACTCCTCCACGATGAAGAACCTAACGTCGCCCTCTACCGCCTCGGCAAGCTCAACAGCTACATCCTCGGGCATCTCTATCCTGCCCTTCTCGCGGTTGATGTGGAGCCACTCCGCTGGAACTTCAGCCTCGTTGACGAGAAGGTCATAGAGCTCATCCAAATCC
>NZ_JALVAO010000009.1 GCF_027011145.1 Thermococcus sp.
GCCGTGGGAGAGAAGAAAAGCCGAGTTGAGGAACCTGCAGAGGACGTCTATCCTCCCGCTCGTGCCGGGCAAATCGCTAAGCTTGAAGTCTGGAGCGGTTCTGGCCTTGTTTGCCTTTATTATGAAAGTTCTCACCTCAGCCCCTCCCGTGCCTCTCGTACCATCCCCACTCCTTTTTCGGACCGAATGCTCTCACGCCCTTTTTGGCGAGGGTTATTCTCAGCTCCTTCGCAATCTCGTGGGTTATCTCTCCCCTCTCCTCCATCCAGTTTATTATCTCAAGGGCCTCCTCATCGGTCTCGCATCTCCGGAGGAAGTCTATGATGGTTGGCTCGTAGCCAGCAAAGTTTCTAGGCTCTGCTTCCCTTTCCCCCTCCTCCTCGTCCATTCTGAAGGCATCTATGGGTATTCCCTCGCCTTCCAGCTCCCTTGCCAGAGCCGGAAAGCGTCTCTCGAACTCCTCCCTGTCGTACTCCTGCCATGCAAAATCATCAACAGGTTTCTTCTTCCTACCGTCCATATCCACACCGATTGTCGTTGACAGGTGAGGCTTATAAACTCAACTCCCAACGGGGAAACATGAAGGGCTCGTATTTTCTCGTCATAAAGCTCGAGGAGGAAAAAACCATCAGAACCAAAGGGAAAACATTTGAGCTTTTGCCTGGCTACTACGTTTACGTTGGCTCCGCCATGAACTCGCTCGAAAAGAGGGTCAGGAGGCACTTCTCGCGAGAAAAGAAACTCCACTGGCACATCGACTACCTTTTAAAGGAGGCCAGGCTTTTGAGGGCCTACCTGATTCCCAGCGAGGAAAGGCTTGAGGAAACGCTCTCCGTCGAGGTCTCGAAGCACGGGAAACCCGTCCCGGGCTTCGGTGCAGGCGACGTTAAGGTCAATACAAACCTCTATCACTTCAATGAAGAGCCGGATGGAATTCTCGTTGGCATTCTCAAAAACCTCGGCCTGAGCTGGAAAACCGTTAAAAGAGCGGAAGAGATAGGTAAATAAGGTGAGAAAATTGGGAACTGTAGTCGAGGCCATCTACGATGGAGAAACGTTCAGGCCCGTGAGAAAAGTCAAACTTCCAAAGGGGACAAAGGTAAAGGTTATCATCGGTGAGACCCTATTGGACCTTATGGAAGAAATTGAGGGGATAAAGGTCAATGCAAACATTGAGGAAGTGCTTGAAGATGTCAGGGGGCGAAAAAGGGTTCGTTATTGATACCAACGTAATCATCGGGGCTTTCTTTTATGGTTCGGAGTATCCCCAGCTCAAACATTCCAGGGACGTGCTTTCCAAATGCAGACTTGCACTTAGACTGGCCTTCAAAAGAAACTTGGCCGTGCCGATGGTAGCGGTAGTTGAGGTAATCAGTGTTACGAAGAGAATCAGTGGAGACAGTGAACTGGCAATCCGCCTTGGAAATGCCCTGGAAAATTCTGCGGAGATTGTTCCAGAGGATGTTATCTATCCGCTTGCCAAGAAAATCGCATCCGAGGTTTCTCCCTCGGGTTTTGACACATACTTTCTCGCACTGGCAAAAAGCAGAGGATATAAACTGATAACCCGAGATAAATCACTCTGCAATCATGCTCGCGAGGAAAACGTCGAATGCCTTCTGATAGATGATTCCCTTACCGAAAAGGAAATAGAAGCGTTTATGGGGGTGTAAGAATGCTTGAGATTGGAAGGGTCGAACGCTACATCCATGATAGGCTCAAAGATGGAAAACTCCACTTCGTTCTACTAGACCCGGACGACGTTCCGCCGGAAACGGCCGGAAAGATAGCCAAGATGAGCGAGGAAATAGGCGTTGATGCCATAATGGTCGGCGGTTCCACAGGGGCGGAGGGAGAAGTTCTTGACGACGTTGTGAAGGCGATAAAAGAGAACTCAAGCCTTCCGGTGATACTCTTCCCGGGTTCCCACGGGGGGATAAGCAGGTATGCAGATGCTATATTTTTCATGAGCCTCCTCAACTCAAGAAACCCGTTCTTCATAACCGGCGCTCAGGCTCTTGGGGCTTTCCAGGTGAAGCGCTATAACCTGGAGCCCATTCCAATGGCATACCTCATAATCGAGCCCGGGGAAACCGTCGGCTGGGTCGGAGATGCCAAGCCAATCCCGAGGCACAAGCCAAAGATAGCGGCCGCTTACGCCCTTGCCGGCCAGTACCTCGGAATGAGGCTCGTTTACCTTGAGGCCGGAAGCGGAGCAGAAAAGCCCGTTCCTCCTGAGATGATTTCCCTCGTGAAAAAAGTCATAGACGTGCCCCTTATAGTTGGCGGTGGCATAAGAACCGGGGAGCAGGCGAGAAGAGCCGTCGAGGCCGGTGCCGATATAGTTGTTACGGGGACGGCCATAGAAAAGGCCGGTTCCATAGAAAAAGCACGGAAAAAGCTTGAAGAGCTCAACACGGGAATCAAAGGTTAGTTTTTAACTTTCGTGGTTGAACCATAACTTTTTTATAAGCTTTTGGCCAGCCTAAATCGTCAGTATCCCAGAGAATCCAGAAGGGAGGTGATTGCAATGGGAGGTGGAGACGATGACGGTGGTAAAGAGTGCAATGGGAACCTCAAGAACGCTCAGGGGCAAGCTCGGGGACGCGTTTCTGCTATCGTTTCCGGCCCTGTTCCTGTGCCTGATATTTGACTTTGTGGGCGGTGCCGTTCTCGGTAAGAACTGGGACACTATAATGAGCTACTTTCCGATTCTCGTCTTCATAATGCCAGGCCTCATGGATTTGCGCGGAAACATATTCTCTGCTCTGGCATCTCGTTTCACAACAAAGCTGAACCTTGGTCTTATTGAGAACGTCAGGGACTCCGAGGTAACGACGCAGATAGTTATGGCGATTCTGAGCAGTAAAATACCCCTGATAGTGCTCTGGGTCGTCGGCCTGTTCCTTGTCCATAACCTTGTCCAGGACGTTATAGTCTTGCTTATGGTAATCGCCTCTGCGATATTCATCGGTGTTATACTCGGCTATGGGACGGCCATTATTACAATAATCCCCTTTAAGAAGGGTTATGACCCGGATTTAATAGCCGCGCCCCTGATAAGTTCCCTGGCGGATTTGATAACGATGCCGACGATGGTTTACTTTGCACTGCTCTACCTCCATCACGAGGATGCCTTCTACGTCCTGTCATTTACAATGCTGGCCATTCTCATCGCGCTGGCCTTTAAGGCCAAATTCCAGAAGGAACACAAGAGGGCCTTCGGAGAGCTCGCCGCCATAATCGGGGCAATGGCCCTCATCGAGACCGTAACGGGCGGGCTCCTCGTTAAATACGAAAAGATAATCAACGCCGTGATAATCGTCAGCGTCATGTGGCCGAGCGTAAATGATAGTATGGGCAACTTTGGTTCGATAATAGCCGCAAAGGTGTCAACAAAAATACACCTTGAGGGTGTGGAAGCCGTTAAGAGCAGGGAAACCCTCTACGATTTCATCTCTCTCCTGATTCTGGCCCCGATAATAGGCTATTTGACTAATCTAATCTCGATGTGGGTAGTTGTCCATTACATCCACAGACCGGCAAGAATCCTCTGGAACTTCGTCCTCGGATTTCCCTTTGTAATCCTGGTTGCGATGCTTATCGGGTTGGTCGTTGCGATACTTGCCGACAAATACAACTGGGACCCGGACAACGTGGCTATTCCTGTAGTCACGACTCTCAGCGACGTCATAGGGACGATGTTCCTCGTCTGGGTTGCATTAAGCGTGATATAAAAAAGAATCAAGCCTCTGAAAGAACTCTAAAGGACACCTTTCCGTTTTTTACAACTCTCTTAAGCTCCTTAATTAGGCCCTTACCACCAACGAGCTCCATCCTGACCTCAGACATGCCCGTTGCATCAGGTGGGAGGAAGTGTATGTCCCTAACCCTGCCGGAAATCTTGGACAAAAGACGGCCCAATACAACTCCCCTCTCACGATAGGGGAGTTTAATGTTAACTTCAAGTATCTGCATGCCTATCACCGTTTTATTCTTTGAAAGAAGTCCTATAAAACCTTTTTCATGAGTGGGAATTATTGGTCTTCGCCAGATATATTCCCGGGGGTTATCAGAGTCCCGGTGGGTTTTTATCCTGACGCCTCAGACGTATTCCTGGTGATTGCCGTGAGGGCCTTCATTTCCCTCGACCTCGAGGGCCTTCCCCATATTGTCAGCAGGGAGCATCTCTTCGTGAAGGGTGCCCTCTACGCTGAAGCCAGAAAGATAGCGACTGAAATCGTGAAAGTCGTCGCCGAAACCCTGCACCATGAAGAAGGGGTTGAAGAGGTAGTCATAGCCGACAGCCACGGGCCGATGGTTAACTTAATCGTGGAGGACACACCTGGTTACGTTAAAGTCGTGAGGGGATTTCCAAGGCCACTGAGCATGGTCGCTGGAGCCAAGGGCTCGGATTTCGCGATTTTTCTTGGTTATCACGCCAAGGCCGGAAGCGAAAAAGCCACCTTTGACCACACCTACAGCAGTGCCTCGATTGACAAACTTGAGATAAACGGAATTGAAGTGAGTGAGACGCTTCTCAACGCCTACCTCCTCGGCGAGTGGGGCGTTCCTGTTGCGATGGTGGCTGGGGACAAGAGCCTAATCGAGACCGACGTTAAAGAACATCTCCCCTGGGCCGTTGGAATCGCTTTAAAGGAAAGTTTTGGGCGTTACTCTGCCATGAGTCCCGGGATTGAGGGAATCCGGGAGCTCCTCCGCGAGGGAACGGTTGAGGCCTTTGAACGCTTCAAACGGGGAGAGCTCAAACCCCTTAAAACAGAAACGCCCGTTGAAGTCAAGCTACGCTTCCTTAACAGCGCCTACGCGGAGATAGCCGAGCTGTTGCCCTTCGTGGAGAGGCTCGGTGGAAAGACAGTTCGCTTTAGTGCCAAAAGCGTTGAAGAAGCCTACAGAACTATCGAGATCCTGATATTTGCCTCGGCCGGGGTTAATTCAATAGTGAACCGCTAACGATTTAAGCCCAAACTCCAAACCCCTAACGCCCCCGGGAAACCGCGGGGGATGAGCGTCTCGGCGAGCTGTGAGTCCCCTTCGCTCCCCGGGGGCACAGCTTTTCGTTTCAAATTAATAATTGAAAACAATGCCATCAATTTTTGTAGACAGATAGACATAATAGTACCTCCAAGTTAACAAATAGACTTAACATATACAATTCTGTCAAATGTACTTCCTTTCGAAGACCTTATATTCCCCACTCCGAAAAATCTTCGAGGTGATATTTCATGGAAACTAAGGGCGGTTACTGGGGAAAAATCCTAAGGGTTAACCTGACTACCGGAGAGATTAAAGTTGAACCCCTGCCGGAACACTTTCCCAGAAAATACCTTGGCGGAGTTGGTTTTGGAACCCGGGTTCTTTACGACGAGGTTCCCGCCAAGGCGGACCCGCTCGGCAAAGAGAACAAGATGATTATAACCCCAGGTCTCTTCGTTGGGACTGGAATAGGAACAGGTTCAAAGACTGCTTTCAACTTCAAGAGTCCGCTTACCGGCGGTTACGGAAGGGCGATGGCCGGCGCCAAGATGGGCGAGGAACTGAAGAAGGCCGGCTACGACATGCTCATCATCGAGGGCAAGAGCGAGGAACCCGTTCTGCTCATCATCAAAGACGATGAGGTAAAACTCGTTCCCGCTGAGGGCTACTGGGGACTCACAATAGGGGAGGCCAGAAAGAAGGCCAAGGAGGAGTATCCGGGATTCGCAACAGCGTTCATAGGCCCTGCCGGAGAGAACCTGAGTTTAATCTCAATCATCGACACCGACGAAAGGCAGGCCGCCAGAGGTGGGCCCGGAGCCGTCCTTGGAAGCAAGAAGCTCAAGGGAATCCTCGTCAAGGGAACCAAGAAGATACCAATAGCCGAACCGGAAAAACTCCGCGAGCTCATAAAGAAGTGGGCATTCGTTTTCAAGGACCACCCAGCGACCAAGGCAGACATGGACTATGGAAGCGGTGAGTTCCTCGACTGGATGAACCGTGAGAGGGGAACGTTCCCCGTCAGGAACTGGCAGATGGGCTTCTTCAAGAAGGCCTACGAGAAGGCCAAGGAGGAGGGCAGGGAGCACATCTACATCGACCCATACTACTGGGCTCCCAAGTACAGGGTTGGAAGAAGACCCTGTCCGATGTGTAACAAGCCGTGCAGTCAGTACGTCAAGGTAGAGAGCGAGAAGTGGGGCACTTTCATGGTCGACGGTCCGGAGTACGAGACCCTCTACTCCTTCGGTGGCGTTCTCGAGATAGACGACTTCGAGACGGTAGCTTATCTCAACTATCTGGCTGATCAGCTTGGTCTCGACACAATTTCAGCCGGTGTCACCATAGCCTGGGCCATGGAAGCTTACGAACGCGGACTTCTCACCAAGGAGGAAGCAGATGGCCTTGAGCTAACCTTCGGAAACGGCGAGGCCGCTGTTGAAGCACTCAAGAAGATGGCATACCGCGAGGGCAACCTCGGAAAGCTTCTCGCTGATGGTGTCAAGAGGGCCAGCGAGAGGCTCGGTAGGGGAAGTGAGAAGTTTGCACTGCACGTCAAAGGCATGGAACCACCTGCCTATGACGTCCGTGGTATAAAGGGAATGGCTTTGGCATTTGCAGTAAGCGTCCGCGGTGCCGACCACCTCACCAGCGGAGCCTACGGAACCGAGCTCGTAGGTAAGTGGTGGAAGTTTGAGGGTGTTGACAGGACCAAGGGCGAGAACAAGGGATTCGAGATAGCCTTCCATGAGAACCTCATGGCAATCTACGATGCAACCGGAACCTGTAAGTTCTCAAGGCACATGTACTTCCTCGAGGGCTTCCCGGAGCTTGTTGAGGCTGTTACGGGCATGAACATAGGAGAAGCAGAGCTCATGGTCATCGGCGAGAGGATAATGAACATAGCTCGCGCCTTCAACGTCCGCGAGGGCTTCAGCAGGAAGGACGATACCCTGCCGTACAGGATTATGTGGGAGCCGATTCCAGAAGGACCGAGCAAGGGCCTACACGTCCCGCCGTGGGAGCTCGACAGGATGCTGGATGAATACTACCAGGCTCGCGGATGGAGCAGGGACGGAATCCCGACCAAGGCCAAGCTAGTTGCTCTAGACCTGCCCGACATCGCTGAGGACATCGGGGCGGGAATCTGAAGGTTTCTTTTTTGCATCTTCGTTTTTCTACACGGGAGTTAAATATAAGAACCTGCCAGGGTATCCTTT
The DNA here is from genome assembly GCF_027011145.1 of Thermococcus sp. NCBI lineage: Archaea > Methanobacteriati > Methanobacteriota > Thermococci > Thermococcales > Thermococcaceae > Thermococcus > Thermococcus sp. The sequence goes on from NZ_JALVAO010000009.1 coordinate 7,218, forward strand.
CTTCGGTGTAAGTCATGGAGAGAAAGCTCACCGATTTCATCGGCCATGCATCAAAGAAGGGTAACAGTTTAACCCGCGAGGAGCTTGAGAGGGTTCTTAAGAAGGCCGCGGATTTAATCAGAACAAGGGTAGATTACAAGTACATTCTCCTCCTGCTGTTTTTGAAGAGGCTGAGCGATGAGTGGGAGAAAGAGTTTGAAGAATACGTTGGGAAGCTTACCAAGGAAGGTCTTGACAGAAAGACCGCCGAAGAGCTTGCCCTCAAAGACAGGGAAGCATACACGATTAACTATCCGCCAGAATATCTCTGGAGAAAGCTTCGCGAGAAGGACATCGAGAGCCTTCCTCAGAATCTCTCCCAGGCCCTCAAGAAGCTCGCCGAGCTCAACCCCAACCTGAGGGGCGTCGTTGACCGCTTTGACTTCATGGAGTTCATGCTCCACAGAGACAACGCTGAAATACTCAGACAACTCTTCGAGCTCTTTAGCGGGCTTGACTTAAAGAACGCCTCGCCCGATGTTCTTGGCGATGCCTACGAGTGGATTCTAAGGTATTTTGCCCCCCAGAAGGCCAAAGAGGGTGAGGTTTATACTCCCAGAGAAGTCATTAGGCTCCTAGTTGAAATCCTCAAGCCGGAGCCGGGCGAAGAGGTTTACGACCCAGCGATGGGTTCTGGTGGTATGCTTATTGGCGCTTATCTATACGTCAAGGAACACCGCGGAGCGGATGAGGCTAAAAAGCTCTTCCTCTACGGCCAGGAGGTAAATCCAACAACATACGCTTTAGCCGAGATGAACATGATACTCCACGGCATCAAGTCGCCGAAGCTCGCCGTGGGAGATACACTTCTCAGACCAGCCTTTAAGGATGGCGAAAGGCTCAAGCGCTTCGATGTGGTTATAGCAAATCCGCCCTGGAACCAGGACGGCTACGGCGAGGAGACTCTCAAGAAGGCCGAGTTCAAGGAGGAGCGCTTTAAGTACGGCTATCCTCCGAACAATTCAGCAGATTGGGCGTGGATCCAGCACATGCTCGCAAGCGCAAAAGAGGACGGCAGGGTTGGCATCGTCATAGACAACGGCGCACTCTTTCGCGGTGGAACCGAGAAGAAGATACGGGCCAAGATACTCAAGGACGACCTGCTTGAGGTGGTAATTCTCCTCCCCGAAAAGCTCTTTTACAACACCGGCGCGCCGGGAGCTATAATGATTTTCAACAAGGCAAAGCCAAAGGAGAGAAAGAATAAAGTCCTCTTCATCAACGCCTCGCAGGAATACGAAAAGCACCCGGAGATAAGGAAGCTGAACAGACTTGGCGAGAAGCACATTAGGAAAATAGTCACCGCTTTCGAAAAGTTCGAGGACGTTGAGGGCTTCTCCCGCGTTGTTGACCTCGACGAGATAAAGGAGAACGACTACAACCTTAACGTAACGCTCTACGTCTTCCCAATGGAGGAAGAGGAAGAGGAAGAGATAGATGTTAAGGCCGAGTGGGAAGAGCTGAAGAGGATTAACGAGGAGCTGATGAAGGTTGATGAGAAGATTGAGGGGTATTTGAGGGAGTTAGGGTATTAGATATACATTTTAGCATAAGGTTTAAATTTTCTAAAGTCAATCCTCAATAAAGTTACTCTCTACAACTGTCTGGAGGGTAACTATGTATCGAGTGGAAAATCTCGAATTAGTGTATGATGAAAACAACCATAGTATCAAAAGAGACACGTTCCTTAGCATACTTTTCTATGATCAAAGGGGTAACCTCTTCAATAAAGATAAGTTGCAGAAAGAAGTGAGAGAGGAGATACAAAAAAGAATAAGTAAGTTACAGGATATAACTAATGAAGAAAAATTTCTTCAAGAAGTCCTCAGAGTACTAGGTGAGCTTTATGGTAGTGAGACGTCCAAATTGCAAGAGTTGCTTAGAAAAGACAAGAAAGAACTACTTATTGCTGAGCTTTTGAAATTAAGGTTTCTTGAGGAATTTGAATCATTACCCAAGGATATGTATGAGTTAACTAGTGACCCTAAAGAGTGGGACTTATTAATCCAAGAGAAAAATATACTTGCTGTTAAAAATACAGAAACCAACGAACGATTAGTTTTCTATCCCCTCCTCACAGAGCAACAGGGATATGTGAAGCCATATAATATTGGGAAAACAAAAAATTACAAGTTGGTTCTGATAAAACAAAAGGATAAAAAACTAGAAATCGCGACAACGAGGAGAACAATTTCAAGAGCGATTAGAGAGATAAAAGAAAAAGTTAACTTAGCAAAAACTGTTGACAATATAGAGACTTTCGGGTTATCTCCTGCAGAAATTTTTGAAAAACTGAACAATAGAGGAATTTATGTAACAAAAATAAGACTTTCAGGATATCCTTACTCAATGATGCTTAAGTCTTGGAGTGATATGTATATACCCCTAGGTAGCTTCAATCTTGATAAACTACTTGCGAATCCTGAAGACATAGTCAAACTAAGAGAGATCCACTTAGAATATAGAAAAAAAGAGAAAAATCTTCCATTTACCTTGACTATTGTGAAATCTAAAGCTGAAATTAAAAATGCTCAGCTTGATAAAAAATCCATTGAGAAAAAGTACATTTTTGAGATAAAGGTTTCATTTGATAATGAAGTTAGTGAAGACGATAAAAAGAAGATTATCAAAAGTATCAAGGATGTAGGAATAAGGCTGAATTATCCCTATGAAGTACCGGTTTCATATTATTTCTCAAGAATGATTTTTGATAGACAGAATAGGGGTAGATATTATCGCATTATAAAATCCATGAAAGAAGATGATGAGGTTATAAAGCAACTAGAGACTTCAAAAATCATAACCATAAAAGAAAACTCTCCAAGATTTTGGATACACAAGTTTGGGAAGTTTTTGGAGGAGAAATTCTCTGAGATACTTAATGTCCCAATTATAATCAACAACAAAATCACAGGCTTAACAGAAAAATTTGAAATATTCAATGTAGAATACGTGGAGAGTGAAAAATCACTAGTTATACAGGGAACTAGACAATTTGACTATCCTGATGGGGGAAGTTATAAGTATTTCCTTACCATAGTAATACCCTTAGATTCTCAAAAAAAGAGTCATAAAAAAACACGTTATCAGCGTCTAACATACGTGTTCCTAGATGATGCTAATTTATACGAAATTATATGTAATATCTTAAAAGGAGAAAAATCAAATGCCCTCCTTGAGATTTACCGCAAGGCGGTTCTTTATTTGGACTATTACTACTTAAAAGTATTAGAAAATGAAGCTACTACTGCTTATATGATGCTAAAGAATAAAGAAGAGCTAAAGAATATGTCAGGGGAACAAATTGAAGAAAATATAGCTGTCATCTTAAAATATTTGTATGGAAGTTTTATACCCAAAGGATACAAATACAATGAATCGGAGCCAGATGGAATACTAATTCTTTTTGAGGATTCCAAGGACAAGGCACTCTTTCATACCTACGTTATTGATTCAAAACAACATGAAAGGTTAAGTCGGGATGAGATAAGAAAGATGTGGGAATACTTAAAAGGATATTTACAAAAAATAAGCCTCGGGGATGTAAAATCAAATAAGTTCGGCATATTTATCATGAGTAGATCAAGACTACAAACTAACTCACTAAATCTTCCTGCGAGGGAAGAAATATCCAAACTAGGGATAGACATGGAAATGGGAGTTGTTACTACAGAATTTATTTTAGGCCTGTTTGAGATATATCGTGAACATCGGAATCTTCTCAATGCGTTAGAATTAACAAAGGAGTTAAAAACTGCATTTATATCAGTAGCTAAGAAATCGGTAGAAATAAACGAAGTCTCAGAACTTGTAAAATACGAAAATAAAACACTGGATTGGTTAAAGAAGGAAATCGGAAAACATCTCCCTAAATTCTCTCCTCAATGGACAAGTAGGGAGCTATAAAAAGAGATCGTACAAAAAACAAAATATATTTACTACGGCAAGTCAACAGTTTGCATACTCAATACCACGGAGGCCTTTAACATGGGTATGGATGTTCATATAGAAGACCTCCCTGAGGGATGGTCACTTGTTAAACTAAAAGAAGTCGCTAAAATCCGAGGCAACAAGAGAGTCAGAGAAATAAACAAAGTCGCACTAATACCTATGGAGTTAATTCCAGATTCTGGAATATTTGCAGACTACCGAGTTGTGCCGGTTGAAAAAGTCAAAAGTTCAACTTATTGCGAAGCCGGAGATATCCTTTTGGCAAAAATCACACCTTCATTAGAAAATGGGAAACAGGGAATTGTCCCTTTTGATATTCCAAACGGTTTTGCCTTAGCGACAACTGAAGTTTTTCCTATAGCTCCTGAAGAGGACAAAATTGACAGGTTCTTTCTGTTTTACCTTTTAAAATTTAACAAGTTCCGTCAGAAAATCATTGCCTCAATGACCGGCACAACAGGACGTCAAAG